>JAGCML010000290.1 GCA_017646485.1 Kiritimatiellia bacterium | reverse complement strand
GTGGGGAATAACACTAAGAACACCAGAAGATGCGTCGAGCTTTTCGTAACACTAGAGCTTCGCTCACGAAAAGCCAACGCATCTGCGAAGCATGAAAAAGTCTGCAGGTGGGAGTGGCTGCGCCACAGACATATGAATGGTCTTCTCGCGCGCGCGTTTATTAATAGGATAATGTTCGCTTCCCTCGCAGAAGTTCGAAGTTCTGAGTTCCGTCCACCGCATTCACTAGAGTTCTAGGTTCTGAGTCTTTTTACGCAAGGCCGCTAATCTTACAAATCCGCTCAACTCGGACGAGGATATGCGCCCGAGCGCGCTAGCGCTGGGAAAGGAAGATTCTGCTTCACAGTCTCTTCCCCAAGTATGACGGATTTGCGCTGCGGTAGTCAAGACGTGGTGTTAGCGTTCCGTCGGCATACTCGGGAAGTGGAATGCATAGCGTAACACTTCTAGCGCCGAGTTGCTCGACGAAACAAGACCTAGCGTTCTTGCGTTAAACCACATGCAGTGCATTTTTCGTGTATTTCGCGTATTTCGTGGTTAAATTCCCCGCATGCAGTCCTTTTTGTGTCATTTTGAGTATTTTGTGGTTTCTAAATCCACATGTAAAACAACTAAAGCCTTTTTGAAGATGAAAAAGGCTTATTTTGAAAACGGGTCTTAACCTTTTTGATTTTCAATAAGGGCGAAACCCGAAAAGAATATGGTACCATATTGCGATAGAAAATGGTACCATATTGAAGGAGAATATGGTACCATATTGATAAGGAAAATGGTACCATTTTCTTCAGCAATATTAGCCTTTTTCAATTTGAAGAAGGCTATGATTCATTTTCAATATTAGCCTTTTCCATTTTAAAGATGCTACCATTTGCATTTTTAACGCTATCTTTCTTTCAATTTAAGGGAATAGAGATGCGATTGGTGTCCTACCCTTTTTCACTCAAAATTCAGTATGTTCCTTTTGGATTAAAGGATTGCGTTCAACGCCCAAGTGCGGGAGCATTTTTCGTCTAAAATCTCCTTTAAAAAGGTTAAGCGATTCCCATACGCAGATGATTTGCCGCTAACGCGGGGCGGACTTTGTCCGCGCGGTACACGCTACGCGTGCCTACAGTAACCGGGGGCTACGCTCGTTTCACTCGCTTACCCCCGGCTGTGAACTGTCGCCCTTCCAGGGCTTTACAGCATCTTACAAATTTACCTCTGTAAGTGATAGCTGTAAACTATCGCCCTTGGGGGCTATGGGGGAATGATGAATGATGAATTTTTGATTAGCACGTTGTGCTCTGCTGCCCTTATTTCTTGCGTTTTGCGAGCGAGGGCGCATTTGCAGGGCTTATCCCTGCAAATATTCCTTCGCTCGCAGCGTTAAGGGATATGCGCCCGAATACGAAGTATTGGGAAATCTACAGGGTCGTTAACGGCCTATAATCCATAGCGGTGCTACCACGCCTCGTGAACACTAAGAAAACATTCGTAGGATAGTGGCGTGCGAAATACTGCTTACCTCACCAGCGTTATTTCCTTCCGCATGCTACAGAAATGTTAAAAATGTCGAATGGGCTTGAAGAAATGAGGCACTTTTAGGTGAGATATGCTATACTGTTAGGAATCAGTTAAATGAATACGGAGTTGAACCGATGGAATCCACCCTCCCTGCTATTGCTTACGGCGAAGACGTCTTCAATGAAAAGGCGATGCGTGAGTATTTAGCCAAAGATACTGTTGAAAAACTGTTGCACACGATGAATGATCGTGCGCCTTTGGATCCTTCTATCGCAAATGAAGTGGCTCATGCGTTGAAGCAATGGGCGATGATGCGTGGTGCCACCCACTTTACCCACTGGTTCCAACCTTTAACTGGCACAACGGCAGAAAAGCATGATGCCTTCTTTGAACCCGTCGGGACAGCGGAGACGATTGCGCGTTTCTCTGGCAAGAATTTGATTATGGGCGAACCCGATGCCTCGAGTTTCCCCTCTGGCGGTTTGCGTTGCACCTTTGAAGCACGCGGTTACACGGCATGGGATGTGACCTCGCCAGCCTTTGTGAAGCGTCATCCGAATGGTGCGACGCTCTGCATTCCCACCGTATTCTGTTCCTACACCGGCGAAGTCTTGGACAAGAAGACGCCGCTCTTGCGTTCGATGCAGGCGATGGACAAGGCCGTTCGCAAGTTGATGAATTGCTTTGGCGAACCCGAAAGTCATGCAATTATTACCCTTGGTGCAGAACAGGAATACTTCCTCGTTGACAAATCGCTTTACCTCAAGCGTCCTGACCTCATGCAGTGTGGCCGTACGCTCTTTGGCGCACCACCGGCTCGTAATCAGCAGCTTGAAGACCACTATTTTGGTTCGATTAAGCCTCGCGTCTTATCCTTTATGGAGGATGTGGAACGCGAACTCTGGCGTTTGGGCATTCCGGCAAAGACGCGCCACAACGAAGCTGCACCTGCGCAGTTTGAACTCGCGCCGATGTTTGAAGAATTGAACTTGGCGGTTGACCACAATATGTTGGTCATGGAAACCCTGCGCAATGTGGCAGATCGTCATGATCTCGTCTGCCTCTTGCATGAAAAACCCTTTGCAGGTGTGAATGGTTCGGGCAAGCACAATAACTGGTCCGTGGCCTACAATGGCAAGAACTTGCTTGATCCTGGTAAGAATCCGCAAGACAATGCCATCTTCCTCTCCGTTTTGGCTTCAATCATCCGTGCCGTTGATTTGCACGCAGATATGCTCCGCGCCTCTACGGCACACTATGGCAATGATCATCGCTTAGGCGCTTTGGAAGCTCCTCCGGCAATCATCTCCATCTTCCTCGGGGATGAACTCACCGCCGTGATTCAGCGCATTGAACAAGGTGAAGAAGCTACCAGTGCAAAGGTCGGCAAGTTGCGCGTGGGC
>JAGCML010000289.1 GCA_017646485.1 Kiritimatiellia bacterium | reverse complement strand
TATTAAAGGAGAATATGGTACCATTTTGATGAGGAATATGGTACCATATTCTTTTAGTAAATGGTACCATATTCTTCGGCAATATTAGCCTTTTTCAAATTGAAGAAGGGTTAGATTCATTTTCAATATTAGCCTTTTTGATTTTGAAAATAGGTACACTTATTTTTTTGATTTTATGAGGGGGCGTTTGTTTCGTCAAATTGACCCTTTTGCAGAGAGAAAAAGAAACGCCTCCCCGACAGACGGAGAGGCGTTGGACGCATGGAAAACAGGGGCGCTTACCAACCAATCGCAGCGGCCTTATCAGCCTGCTTAGCGATATCGATCGTCTTCTGGAAGACGGTGCGACGTTGGCGATTATTGAGGCGAATCTGGAAGGTGTAGTTCTTCTCACGGAGGTCGGCATTAGATGCGGTGAGCAGATTGATGGTGCCTTCCATATAGAAGTCAGCTGCGTCATCTCGATTGACGGCCACATCATTCATGAAGGCGTCTTCCTTATTGGCCGCAACGGCCCCAGCGTCATTCGCGACGATTTCGACGAGGCCGCTATTGAGCAAGTCTTCATTGATACGGCCTGCAATCTGTGCCAAGTCAATCGAGAGGTCGGTCTTATTGATGATGCTACCCACATTCACTACAGGCTGGCGGCCATTCTTCTGTTCGAAGTTCGCAATATTGGCATTATTGAGCATCGCCTGGGTGAGTTGACCTGCGGCATTCTTAAAATCCTGCAAGTCCACACCCATGGAGGTGACGGCCTCATTGCCACCAGCGACAATGCGACGAGGGCCCTGCGCTGCGCAACCCGTTAAAACCACGCCAAGCAAGGCGCATCCGGCTAAAAGTACAATCTTCTTCATCATTTCTATTCCTTTTTTCGTTGTTAGAGAGGATAATCATCTGGCAGCATCCCATAAGGCCTGCCGTGTTCAATTATTCATCCGCATCCACGAGTTTGATACGGAAATCACGCGCTTCACGTGAAGGCGCGGTAAAACTAATGCTCCGGCTTTCGCGCGGTTCGAAGACATATTGTTGCCAACCGCCACCAGCGGCATCAATCTTCATTGCAACGGCATCATACCACTCCATCTGCGCATTAATGGTCATGCGATCACGCGTAAAATTCTCCATTTCAAACTGCGCGCGCAAGAGGCCTGCGGCATTCTCTGCAGTATTAATTCGCACAATACCAAAATCATCTGCCAAGTGCGGATCGGTTACCACGCGAGCATCCTCCAGGATAACCATCGCTGCAGCCTTATTCAAGTTTTCTACCGTATTGACGGACACGCCTGTACAGCCCACCATCAAGAGCATCCCGATAGAAGTCATCGAAAGCAGTACTTGTTTCATCTCCATTCCTTTCCTATTAAACGTCACGCAGAAATAATAACACACCTTAATGCATCTTGAAGAACATTACAGATGGTTTACTGTTTCGGTGCATCGTGCGAACGCAGATGACCCAGACATCGCATGTCGGCGGAAGGGTTACCGTCTGCAAGGTGCGGCCGCCTTGGGTAATCTTCACTTGGCGATCTGCTGGCAAATCAATGCGCCCCACACCAATGTGTTTCGGGAGCGAATTCCAACTCCGCGTATCGGCCGTCGTGGTGCATTCTTGATACACCAGCGTGCCGATGAGGGCCACCAACTGAAGGACGGCGTCACCATTCCGCTCTGCCATGTAATTTGCCGTAGACGCACTCGCCGCCTTTGCAATGGCAGAACTTATGGCACGCGTCAAAATGCCCGGATAGTCATTGTCGTACTCCTTGGCCAACACCGCTTCCATGTCACAGACCAATTCAGCCGTGGCAACTTGATTTCCGCCATGGAGCGTGGCAAAGGGCCCCACATTCTCGTCAACCTTCAATACGGGCAAGGCCAAACTCATCCACGAAAAGGTATGACTCGCATAAATAGGAAGCGAAATCGAAAATTCTTCGCGATGAGGCGCCAACCCATTTTCATGGAAAATGTACACGCTCGGCCGAATCCCTGCGCCAGCCTTGATGCGTTCGGCATCTTGACGTAACGCCGTATTCTCTGGCGCCATGGAAAGCGCACGCAACATACGAAAGCGCGCCATTTCACGGTCGGCCGCATCTACGCCGGCATAGAGATGGTAAAACGCATAAAGATATTCGGAGAAGGGATTCACATACAGTTCATACCCGCGCGTATCGGGCAACTCCGCCAGAATTTGTTCGGTCGCCTTCTGCGTGGCATCGCTATTTGAACTCTGCTGAATATTCGCGCTTTCCTTATCCTTTGCCACCGCTTCACGCGTCTTGGCAATGCGCTCCGTATTCGCTGCAACCACCTCTTTCTGGTGATTATCTAACCGCACTAAAGGTTGACGCGCCTCTGCAATCTGCCCTGCTTGCAATGTGTTTAATGCTTGATACGTATTAATCATCAAGATATCTGCGCCCATGCCACGATAAGGCAGGGTCGCAGGATTTGTTAGGAACGAAATCCCCTCACGACTGATGGAGACCTTCGCCATCTCTTGCCAATAGTCATAGACACGTTCAGCGCGGTTCAAGAGGAGTTGGCTCTCCTGCACGCGCCCCGCAGCACGCGTTGCCGCCGCAGATTCTAAAAGGAGCAACAACGTATCGCGTCCATCATCGTCATCCGCGTCATCCTCCACCATCTCGCCGATAATCTTGACGGCGCTTTCCATCTCCCCCGCGCCATACGCACGACGATAGTCCGCCACGCGTTCTGTATAGGTCGTACACCCGACCATCAGTGCCAAGAATGCACCAAGACTCAAGATTCGCCATCCTACTTGTGAAAGCGCTGTCATCTGAAACCCCTGCATTACTTTTTATCCACGGGCTTCACTTGCGAACCGACCGAAGCACGTGCGTCACCCATCAATTCTCCCTGAGCGTAATCCGCTTCCACTTCGGTAATCTTCACAGTTCCAGTGGGACGACCTTTAATCTTGCGCGTGACGCCTGTATCAGGATCGGTCACGGTGCGCGTCTTACCATACACCTTGCAGACGTCCCCAACCTTAAAGATGCCTTCACCTGCATTAATTGTGACATAATTCTCATCCACATCTATGATTTTCGGTGGGAAGGTCGCGGCTAAAAGAAACTTCGCACCTGTCTTAGCCATCTCACGGGTCAATTTGGGCAACATCGCATCAAAGCGTCCATAACGACGATTGGAGGTGTTCGCCACATCGGCAATTTCCACGGTTTCGAGTTGGTGATTAGAGGCGTCAACAATTTCGGCGGTCGAAGTATCAATCACGCGCATTTGGGCAGAGAGTTGATAGCGCACCTTTGCACGATGAACGCCATTAAAGACTGCGGTATCCGTCATCTGTTGGAAGGCATCAATCGAAACGATTAAGGCATAGTCGCCGCCAATCATTTCATTCGCCTGCGCACCCTTCTTCGCCACCAATCCTGCTTCATTCAGGGCCTGTTCGCGAAGTAATTCTTCCATCGCATCGGAGCGTTCCAAAACACGATACTTGCGAGAAGAGACAATCTCCGTAATGAGGTGTTCGTCCAAACTCTCAATCACGCGCCCTAAGAATTGGGCACGCTCATCATGCGCCACTTCAGCCTTCAAAGCTTCATTCGCCGTTACACGAGCCACATAAAGCGTCTTTTGTTGCGCCAAAGCCATCATCGGCAGCATCGCGAACAAGAAACTCCATTTCAACATTCCAAATTTCATCTCAAGACTCCTTCCCGACCTTACTTCATCATCCAGTCCATCCAGCTCGAACCATCAATCAACATCTCCGAGCCCATCACTTTAGGTAATTCATTCGCCTTAATCTGTAAGCCACTCTGCTCAAGCATCTTCGCATGGCCGAGACGTTCTGCCAATTCGCCTTGACTCTGTTCACGTTCAATCGTCAGATCGTGCATGAACTGGATGGAATCCTTCACGCGGTTGTATTCCTTCTCGCTCATCCGCAGACCCACCGACAGTGCCAATCCTTCACTCGGCACCACCGACAGCGTCACATCATCATATCCTTCACGAGAAAAACGCACCTTATGCACTCCGCGCGAAAGGCGTAAGGTACAGCCCGTGGTGCCTCGCGCCACGCCATCCACTTCCACCGTTGCAGCGACTTGCGTTGGAGTACGGTCATTCAGAATGGTATTGTCCTGCTTGAGCGCGGGCAGGTAAATCGGTTTGTTATTCATGTCATAGGCTAAAACCGTAAACGACACCGGAATGCCACTCTTCTCTAAAGAGGCCTCTCGCCAAGATGGAGCCTTTTCACGAATCGCTTCGGCCATCTCTGTGGCAAGCGTCTCTTCTAAGTCATCGGCATATCCACCCAAATCTTCTTCCACAAAGGCTGTCTTACGTGCCGACATCTGCGCTTGTAAGGTGCCCCCATCAAAGGCTCGCCCAGTGTAAACATCCGCAACGCGATACGAAGCCGAAATCTTATACGTCTCGTTCACAATTTGTGCACCAGAATCATCCGCTGCTTGACCAAAACGGCGATCCTTCAAGCGACGCGTCTGTTTCGTGAGCTTTTCAAGCGTCACCGTCAATAAATAATCCGCACCCGCATTCGCAGCCAAGTGCATCCGTGAGGAATCCCCCTTTAGGCGTTCGTCTTGCGTGGGTAAAGCACGTCCTTGTTCATCATAGGGTCGAAGCGTCTCCATCGCAAAAACAGTATCTTCCACATCAATCACTTCCACATTTGCTCCCGCAATCTGTGAACCCACTTGAGAGGCCAATACCTCACAAGTCTTATCAAACTCCTTTTTCCCCGTGTTATTCTTTACCATCAATGCCACCACATGGGGTTTCGGCTCAATCGGTTTCTGCGCCTTCACTTCCACATCATATGCCGCCTGAACCGTTAATTCCGTGCCGTCTTTCAAGCGCATCGTAACCGGTTCCGCAGTTGCAGAAACCACCTCCGCACACAGGAGCGAAGCCGACAATATCCCACAAAAGAAACTCATCGTCTTTTTCATTGGTCAACTCCTCATTTCAATTAAAACGATCCATACACAATCGGGAAAAAGCCCAATTTAGTATTCGTAATCACATTCACCACGCCAATCTGAATCCCACGCGCGCCTTCAGCATAATTGATAAACCCAATCTGCAGCCCTTTCAAATAGTAGGCAAAATTAATCACCCCCATCTGAAGGCCAAACGCACGATACGCTCCATTGAATACGCCCGCCTGCAACCCAATCAAATCATCGTCCACCGCATTGATGAACCCCACGTCCAAACCTGTCAAATTCACACATCGTCCATAAATCGGTGACACGCGAATCCCGCGCACATCCCAGTCACCCCAGGGTAATTGTACCGGCGCCACAAGCCCCAACGCCAAAGGCGTCGTTTCCCAATTCACCAGGCTAAACTGCGAACGACGTTCTCCAAAGGGCTCCGGCTCATCCGAAGGACGCGTCAACATCCATTGTTGGGTCGTACCCTCCGCAAAGAGTTGCCCAAAAAAAGAACACAACACCAATGCCACCATCAAAAACCACTTATTCATCATCCACCTCCAGTATTCACCACTCCCCAAACGTATACCATATACATTATTAAAGAGTGATTCTGCCAAAAGAGTACACCATTCCTCCCTCCCCTGTCAATAACAAATCCCCTCCCCTCCCACCATGTGCAGTTCGGGTAAGCGGCTGCGCCGCAGTTCGAAGTTCTGGGTTCGGTCGCTTCGCTCCCTTGAAGTTCGGGGTTCTGGGTTTGAGAGAAAGGAGAAAGGAAAAAGGAGAAATAAGAGAGGAGAGAGAAGTGAGGAGAGAGAAGATGTGGGGCTTGCGCCGCCCCACACCCCGCGGCAGGACTGAGTCCTGCACGCTTCGCATCCTACGGATGCTTTTACTGGTGTTCACGGGAGTGGCTTCGCCACAGTGGATTACGGGCTGTGCCCTATGGATTACGCTCGCGCTACTCGCTGTGGATTAGAGGATTAGTGCGGAGAAGCGGGGTATTTCCTGCCGTCGTCAGGGCGCATCTGCGGGGTGTCCCCGTCGTTTGTTGGCAGTCCTGCGCCTCCAGTCGCAGACTGGCTCATTCGCCGTAAGGCGCTCACTCGCCACCGTGGCATCTGATTGCTCACAAATGCACAAATCGATTAAAGGGAGGGCTTTCGCCCTCCTTTTTTTGCGCCGCAGGCGCAAAACCTTCTCCCGGGGAGAAGGTGGCAGCCCGGAGGGC
>JAGCML010000288.1 GCA_017646485.1 Kiritimatiellia bacterium | reverse complement strand
TGACCTTGGCGCAGATGCAGAATCTGGAGTTCTTCGAACCCGATTTAGCGCGTTTCCCCTGTTTGAAGTTGGTCTTTGAAGCCCTGCCCTTAGGGGTTTGGACGCATCCGATTTTGACGCTTACAAACGAAGTCGCAGTGAAGGCCTTCTTGGCTGGGCGCATCTCTGCCGATCGAATTGCGGCGGTGATTGAACAAGGTTTGGCGCGAGCTGAAACCAATTTTGATGCGATTGTGCGGTATGCCGAGGAGGATGTCGCACGATTTGAACAGCAGATTTCTCTTTCCGGGAACTAACCTATTTCTTCAATTGAAATCAGAGGCATAAGATGAAAGCGCACACGCTTTATCCCTTGATGTTTCGTCCGATTTACAAGGGCACCTTTTGGGGTGGGAATCGCATTGCCGAAACCTTCAATCGCTCGCATACGCCCTTGCCTTGTGCAGAATCGTGGGAGTTGAGCGCTTTGGAGGAGGGGGACTCAATTGTTGCTAATGGGGTCTTTGAAGGAGTCTCCTTAGGCGAACTCACGCGTACCTTCGGCCGTCAATTGGTCGGTGAAAAGGCACCAGAAGCAGATGTCTTTCCGTTGTTATTCAAATTGGTTGATGTCGCAGGGCGGTGTTCTGTTCAGGTGCATCCCGATAAGGCGGTGGCCGAACAGTTAGGTGTGCGCCCGAAGCACGAACTGTGGTACATTTTGAAGGCGACGCCTGATGCCGAATTGTGGGCTGGCGTGAACGAAGGGCCCCAACAATTTGAGGGCATTACCAGTCGCTTACTGCGTCATGAAACGCGCGCAGGAGATCTCTTTGATATTCCTGCAGGTCTCGTTCATGCGTTGGGGGGCGGCAATTTAGTCTTTGAAGTCCAACAGAGCAGTTCGGCCGCCTTCCGCATTGATGACTGGGGAAATGGTCGTGAAACGCACCATGAAGCGGCCTATCAGTCGGTTGATTGGCATGCGCGTCCAGGCATTTATCCTGTGCCTCCTGAAAATAGTCGTGATTTGCGTCCGCGGATTACCACACCTGACTTCTCCTTCGCCACCTTAGATTTGCGTCGCATGCGGACGATGCGAACGACGGCCCAGAGTTTTATGGTGCTCTTCTGCGATGCGGGTAAGGCGACTTTGGGCCACGATGGGCCCTTCCCATTGACCTTGTTGCCAGGTGATTTGGTCTTAATTCCGCCGAGTCAACAGGTTACCCTCTCGCCCTTGGCAGAAAAAACGCACTTGTTGGTGACAACATTGTAAGCGATGTGTTACAATCCCGTCGCACACAAAGGTGTGCAGATGATTTAAGTTAATAAACAGAAAGAAGTTGTGATGAAGAAAGCATTAGGTATTTTGTGGAAGACGGTGAAGTGGATCTTAATCGTCGTAGCCGTATTGGTCGCCTTGATTCTCTGCGGTGCACTTGGCCCCATCGTGAAGTGGACGGCTCCAGTCGTAGCCAATTGCATGGGCGCAAAGGTGAGCTTGGAGGAATGCTCAATTCTGCCGTTGGGCGGATATGTGCGCATTGGCGGTTTGCGCGTGGAGAACCCGAAGGCCTTCCGTGAACAGAATGCCGACCTCTATAACGAACAGGCTTTGGCAGAAGTGGGCAATTTGGAACTCGATTTCGCCGTGCTCTCCCTCTTCGGTGAGGAATATGTGGTGGATAAAATTGAGTTGACGGGTCTGCGCGCACTCTATGCCTTTGACTATGGTACGACGAATGTCGATGCCCTCGTGGATGAAATGGGCTTGAAGCCGAAGGCACAGACCGAGGCTGAAGTGGCCGACACCGCTCCCGTTGAAACGCCTGAAACCCCCGAAGCTCCCGCAACCGATGAAAAGGCGAAGACAAAGAAGTCTTTGAAGCATGCACGTTTGGCTTATGTGAAAATCGCTGATAACAGCGTGACGGTGCGTAAGTTTATCAATCTCCCGATCACCATCCCGCCCGTGGAGTTGGTTGATACGAATACGCGTGATTTGATCGCAAAGATCAATGAAACCTTGGCTCCCCTCTACCAGGCACTTCGTGGCTTGGGTAATGGCCTCGTTTCCTCCGTGGATGTCGTGGGTGAAGGCGTGAATGCCGCCACCGATACCGTGACCGAAGGCGTTGATGCCGCCGCAACCACTGTAACCGATGGCTTAGGCGCCGCCAC
>JAGCML010000287.1 GCA_017646485.1 Kiritimatiellia bacterium | reverse complement strand
TGGTCAGGAGAGTAACCCAAATGCGTTGCGGCGGCTTGCTGCAAGGTCGAGGTGATGAAGGGCGGCTGCGGCTTCTTGGAGAGTTGCTTGCGTTCAATTGCGGTGACCACAGCATTGCGTCCACGAAGGTCTTCAAGGCATGTTTCTGCCTCTGAAAGTTCAGGCAAACCATAGATTTCCTTGCCATCCACAGTGAACTTAGGTGCCTTCCCATCCACCGAGCAGAGTTGCGCTTCAAAGGTGGTGTTCTTTTCCAAGAGGGCGCTCACCACATGGTAGGTGGTGGGACGGAAATCGGAGATGGCGCGTTCGCGGTCCACAATCAAACGGAGGGCCACCGACTGTACGCGGCCAGCACTCTTTGCGCCCTGCACGGCATTGGCAATAAGCTTGGAGAGGCGGAAGCCGGAGAGACGGTCAATCACGCGGCGGGCTTGCTGTGCATCAACGAGGTCCTGGTCAATCTTCGAGGGCTTCTTCAGTGCAGCAAGGACAGCGCTCTTCGTAATTTCGTTGTAGCGAATGCGATAGAAGGTGCGTTCGCCTGGCAAATCCTTCAGCACTTCGTAGAGGTGCCATGCGATACTTTCTCCTTCGCGGTCAGGGTCGCTTGCCAGATAGACGGTGGAAACCTTTGCGGCAGCCTTGCGCAAGTCTTCTACGATTTTCTTCTTGTCTTTGGGCACTTCGTAGTTGGGCGCAAACTGCTTGGCGACATTCACGCCGAGCACAAATTTAGGTAAGTCACGAATATGCCCTACTGACGCCATCACAGCGGTGTCAGAGGAGACGTAGTCTGCAATTTTCTTCGCTTTTGCAGGAGATTCTACAATAATTAATGAGGTGATTTTCTTGGCCATAAGGTGTCTACCCTTTCGTAAAAATACTATTTAAGAAATAGCATTGTTACGAGGGCTTTGCAAGTATTTTTTTATAAGGCGCACGCTATACTATTTATAGTATAAGATTTTTAGGGGAAGATTCGGAACGCCTACTTTTGTTTAAAACTGCGTCAAAAGAGACCACCCAATTGGCTTGGATGGCGTGTCTTTGATGGTGGAGCTGGATTATTTTTTGCGGTGCGAGGGGCTTTGATATTGAAGGCTGCGGCGAGGGTGCCGTAGTCTTTGAGCTGGTCTTGATAACCATGGGCCAACTTCTTGAGGGCTTCCACTTGGCGAAGGGTGAGGGAACCCTTTGAGGCGAATTGGCGTTTCAGGCTTTCAATGAAGTCGTGGTCATCGTAGGTGCGCTTGCCACGTTGCGTTGGGGGATGCCACGCTGTGACTGCGTCAAAGGCTGCGAGGAGTGTTTGTGCAATGCGTGGGTCTTCCACGGTTTGATGGGCCGAATCGCTTTGTGCAAGACGTTTGAGGATGGCGCATTGCTTTGGGGTGAGAAAGCCTCTGCTTTGATACTGTTGCCAAAGGGAGTCCACAAAGGTGCGGTCTTTCTCGTTGAGGGAGCGAGACTGGGCTTCGGTGAAATATTGGTCAAGCGTGTCGGAGTCTGTGGTCGGGGTGGCTTCCGTGAGGACTTCGGGTAACGCCTTGAAGTAGGTGCTCGCCATGCGGATTAAGGTGCCTAATTGCGCCTTTGTGATTGGCGGTTGGCCGTCCGCTTCGGCATGGAAGATGGCATTCATTTCATGGTAGAAGTCCGCGTCGCTCCAGGTGAGACGTCCTTTCTCATTGTAGGAGGGGGCTCGCCATTGTGTAACTTCTGAGAGGAGGGCTAAGACGAGGCGGAGACGGTGCGTGTCGGCCTTAATCCATTGGAGGAGTTGTGCATAGAAGGTGGCGACCATGTCGTCCCAGGCTAATTCGCCTGCTGCGATACGGTCTAATGACACTTCCATCTGTCGCGTGAATTCCACATTGACGAAATCAGCGATTTCTTTTAAGAGGTAATGGGTGGCCGCAAGGCCAATCTCGGTGGGGATTAGTCCATGTCCTTTTTGCCGCGTAACATATTTTCGGTCCAACAAGGTCCGAATGGTGGAGGCATAGGTGGAGGGGCGGCCAATGCCACGGACTTCAAGTTCGCGCACTAACGAGGCTTCGTTGAAGTGGGCAGGGGCTTGGGTCTCTTTGAGGGTGTAGTGCCATGCGTGACAGGTGACGATTTCCCCTTCGTGGAAGGCTGGGAGACGTTGGGCCTCGGGCTCTTCAGTGGCGGCGGCTTCCTTTTCCCAAACGGCGAGATGCCCTTGAAAGAGGGGGCGAGAGGAGGTGGCGGAGAAGGTGTAACGGTGTTGAAGCTGTGGGGCACCTACCGGTGCGAAGAAGGTGGTGGTGCGTTCAATCTGCGCTGGCGCCATCTGACTCGCCATAAAGCGACGCCAGATGAGGCGATAGAGTTTGGCTTGACGGGGATCGGCATCTGAAGCCAAGGCGTGACGTTTGACATCTGTGGGTTGGATGGGCGGGTGGGGCTGCTGTGCGTCGGCCTGTTTGGCGGTTGCTTTCCCAGCGTAAACATTGAGCGTTTGGGGCAGATAGTGTTGGCCAAAGCAGGCTTTAATCTCGGCCATTGCCGCATCACGCGATTCGGGACTCACGACGACGCCTTCGGTTCGCATATAGGTAATCAAGCCTTCTTCGTAGAGGCGTTGGGCCAACTGCATGGTTTGGTCGGGAGAGTAGCCCAATTGCGTTGCAGCGACTTGTTGGAGGGTGGAGGTGGTGAAGGGCGGCTGTGGACGCTTGAGGAGGGTCTTTCGTTCAATCCGCGTGACGATGGCATTATGCCCCTGCAGGTCGGCCAAGTAGGATTCTACGTCTTTTTGATTGACCAAACCGTGGAGTTCACGCCCCTCAATGGTGAATTTGACGGTTTTCCCATCAATGGCACAAAGTTGCGCTTCAAAGGTGATCTCTTTTGCCAAACGTGCACTGATAACAAAGTAGGGGGTGGGACGAAAGGCCTGGATGGCGGCCTCGCGGTCAACAATGAGACGAAGTGCCGCAGACTGTACGCGTCCAGCACTTTTTGCGCCAGGAATGGCCTTGGCAATGAGTTTGGAAAGACGATAACCCGAGAGGCGGTCAATCACGCGGCGGGCTTGCTGGGCTTGCACTAATGCCAGGTTAATCTGTGTGGGGTTGGCCAAGGCCTGCAACACCGCAGACGGCGTGATTTCGTTGTAGCGGATGCGATAGAAGGTGCGCTTGCCTGGCAGATCCTTCAAGACTTCGTAGAGGTGCCAAGCGATACTTTCTCCTTCGCGGTCAGGGTCGCTTGCCAGATAAATAATCGATGCGCCCTTGGCGGCTTTACGCAAGGCTTCCACGACCGCCTGCTTGCGTTTCGGGATTTCATAGGTGGGCTCAAAGTGCTTGGTAAGGTTCACGCCTAAAGCGTTTTGCGGGAGGTCGCGAATGTGTCCTACTGAGGCCAGAACTTCAATGTTGTTGGGGACGAACGTCTTGATTTTCTTGGCCTTTGTCGGGGATTCTACAATCATCAGTGCGGTCTGTTGGGTCATCATAAGGTACTCCTTTGCGTAAAATGCATTACAAGAATTAGCATTGCCGAGGCCTTTTCCGCAAGTCCTTTTTGTGGAGCGAAAGGGAATACTATTGAGATAGTATATTTTTTTTGTGACCCTCGCCGAGAGATGCCCAAATATGCAAAACTGCGTCAAAAAAGCCGTCTGGAAGTTCCAAACGGCTGTGAGAGAATAAAAGAAAAGTGGGTTAAGCGCGGAGGCGGTTGCCAGAGTCTGGGTCGAAGAGGCAGAGTTTGTCTAATTTCGGGCGAAGGGTCTTTACTTCGCCATGGCGCGCCGACCAATTGGGCGCCGTACGAGCCGTAATGCGTGTCCCTTCAATGGCGAAATGGACATAGGCCTCGGCGCCCATTTGCTCTACGATGTCAACAGTCGCCGTGAGGGTGTTTGCCGAAGCGTCGGCATCGTTTGCATCAATCAAATCTTCTGGGCGAATGCCAAGGATGATGGGCTTCCCCACAGGCAGGTCGGGGAGAAGCCCCTTCTGGGGGCACAACGTTCCTGCTGCGCCTTGCAAGGTGCCATTTTCGCCAACGGTCATCTGTAAGAAGTTCATCGGCGGGGTGCCAATGAATCCGGCAGAAAAACGATTGTCTGGGTCATTGTACAGTGAAATAGGGTCGGCCACCTGACGGATATTGCCGCGTTCCATCACCACAATGCGATCGCCTAAGGTCATTGCCTCGGTTTGGTCATGCGTGACGTAAAGAATGGTCGCATTCAATCGAAGGTGGAGACGGTGAATCTC
>JAGCML010000286.1 GCA_017646485.1 Kiritimatiellia bacterium | reverse complement strand
GCCACCAGCCACGAAAAGCGAGCATCGCGAGCGCACTGGCCATTGTGTGTGAGGGTGTTTACAGGCCACGGGGTCTCATAGTCCCCATGGTGATCGGCATACTTCTGACGGCCCTCGCCCTATACTTTCTCACGCAGAGCGTGTGTTAAGAGGAGCGCAGCTCCGCCCGTTCATCGGCGTAGCCGTGGCGAGTTTCTTCGTTTTCCTCCCCCGAGAGCACCACTAATTCACAGCGAGTGCCGCTTGCGTAATCCAGGGGGAGGAGTGTGAGGAGGGTTGAGGACAATTCGCGTCTTTCTTTATTAATGTAAGAAAAAAGTTTGCTTGAGGGTGTGGATTTGATAAACTATTGATGTGGTATGAGATATGCATTAGGTACACGATTGCGGAAGCGCAGAGGCGCGTCGGCTGAGTTCGGCGTGCAGGGCCTTGTATATCTCATTGATTATGAATGACTTAACGATGAGTACATGAAGACAGTAAAAAGATGAAACAACAAGCGAGCGAGTTGCGCGACTTGTTTCCAGCGGTGTTTTCTGCTGGAAAAGAAATTATTTTTTTACGCGAGGCTTCATTATTTTTTCACTTTGACCGATTTTTGATTTGAGAATTTCGAGCGGCAAAAGGGGATTTTCCCTAACGCCAGAGGAGTCCGATTATGAAAAAGACATGGATGAAATCGTTCTTAACCGCAGGCCTGAAGGCGCTGCCTTGCACGGTGTTACTCACCGCTGTACTTGCCGCATCACATGCGCAAGCAGCAGGGGAGAGTTTTAGCATTGGTATTGACAATGGGTATGGCGGTCCAGCGTATTCTGGTGCAACGCAATATGGTTGGACCGATGCGCGCGTAGCAGGTGATTATTGGAATAATACGGACGGTAATTCCATTACGAATCTCAAGATGAATGATGGAATTGCGGTTAACAATGCCAATTTTACCATTACTGCTAAAGGTGGCGCTTGGTTTTACAATGGTTCGGCACAGTTAGGTGGTGGAACGCGCGACTATTTTGATGGTCAGTGGAACTTCTCGCTTTCTGGGATTCCTTTTTCTGAGTATAGCGTTGTCTTGTTCATGGCCTCGGATGTTTCTGGCAAGCAATGGGGCCCAGTAAAGGTCACGGCGAATGGGGTTGAGACCTATTACACCTACACGAGTGAAACGGTGTTGACGACAACGACGGCTACGGATTTGACTCCGTGGGGTTCGACCGCGCTTGCTTCGGGCTATACGGCAGAAGCAGGTGTCAATGTGATGGTGATTCCTGGTTGCACGGGAGACATCTCGATTTTGACGCATGGCACGAGTCATGGTGATGCCTTACGCGGTGGATTGTATGCGCTTCAGGTGATTAATACGGGGACGCTTGAGGAATATACGGTTTCGGGTTGTCCTGCGATGAATTATGCTTATCCTGTTGTATTCCGTGGGACAACGGATGCCACATGGGATGTAGTTGCAAACTGGTATACGGCCGAAACAACTATTTCAGGTTCGGATGTAACCTACAATTGGTCCGCATGGACGCCTGTTGAAGGTAAAAATAAGGCTCCGGGCTTGTCGGGTTCAGATGCGTGGGCTGCAACGCTTGTGGATGGTAGTCTCATGGCAGACACCATCACTGTCGGTAGTGATGGGTACAAGAAGATTAGCGTTGCTGCCGACTATGAAGGTTGGGCCTCCAAGGTTGGCATTGCGAATAATGTCCATGTAGAAATGGCAAATTTGGTAAAGTTACAAGCGGATTCGGATTGGCGCATCGACGAAACCTCGAAGTTGACGGTTGTCGCGTTTGGAGATGGCAATAAGAACGGCACGCACAATGTGCGTTGTTATGCCGAGAACGGCCTTGTCTTTAAGCCTGACTGTGGCATCTCGTTTAACTACTATCTCGGCACGAAGGGTAGCGTCTCTTTTGGTGGCGCCCTTTCTGGTACACAGACGATTAAGGCCATTGAACTTGACTTGGGTGATAGCACGAAGACAGGTGTGGAACTCAAGACACGCAAGCTCATTGGGTTTGGCTCGTCCACCGCAACCTTTAACGTGAATGGCGTTGTGGTGACAGGCCTTGCAGATGAGGGCGCAACAACGGTTTCTGTAAATGCAGTTACAACGCCTGCGAACGTGGGTGACTATATCTTAGTGGAAGGCGAAGATGGTTATTACGTTAACTATGCCGCCTATGGTGATGCAACGGTGACAACTGAAACCGTGACGATGACCGAGAGCGCTACGCTTTCTTCCTTAGGTTTGACGAGTGGTGCGATGACTATTGCCGAAATCACGGTGCCTAATGGAGCTACGTTGACTGTTGATGAGGCGCTCACATTCTTGGAGTTGAAACTGATTTCGACTGGTACAGTGAAACTTGCTGTAGGGGGGACTTTAACCTCGTTGACAGACGCCTTCGCCAATGTAGGAACATTTACAAACGCAGTTAAAGTGCTTGATATTGGTGCATTGGCGATGTCTGGAGTGACGGTGCCAGCAGAAAGCACATTGATTTTGGAAAATCCTGCGCAGGTGACAAGTTTGACGCGCGAAGCAGGGTCTACCTTGAAGATTACAGGCACACTTTCTGGAGCAGAAGGGGTGTTGAGCTTGCAAAATAACACCATGGTGGAAACATCTGGTACGATTTCCGTTTCTGGCTCAGTAACAGAAACCTTGCAAGGGCGCGCGTGGACACTTTCTGATGGTGCGGTAACGGTTGAGACTGGGTTTTATCTTGCTGCAGGCGCTGAATGGTGGGCGTCTGGTAATAAGTCGAGCTTGACAATTAAGAATGGAGCAACCCTAACGGTAGAGGGGGCGGCGGCTACATTGGGACGCGCCAAGACAGATGGCGCCATGATGTTCGCTGAATGTGGTAATGGCTCTAATGTGACAGTGACAGGCGAAGGGTCTAAGCTCGCTGTGCCGAATGGTGCAATTAACCTCTCGCGTGATGGTGCTTCAACTGCCACGATTTCTGATGGTGCAATCTTGCAAGCCTACAAACTTGGCGGTACTTCTAACAGTAGCACGTTGACGATTG
>JAGCML010000285.1 GCA_017646485.1 Kiritimatiellia bacterium | reverse complement strand
CGTGCATTAACTTCGACTGTCATGATGAACCTACCTTTCGTTATTGGCTTGGTTTTATACTTCTCGGTGAACTTCTTACATTCGGAAGTTTTCGCCGAGATAAGATTGTCTGGCTTCGGGATTATTGATGAGTTCTTCACTCGTCCCTTCGCAAAGGATTCTGCCTTCGAACACAATGTACGCACGGTCCACGATGTTCAAGGTTTCACGCACGTTGTGGTCGGTGATGATAACGCCGAGACCTTGATTCTTCAGGTCGCGAACGATGTTCTGAATGTCTTCCACGGCTAAGGGGTCAACGCCTGCAAAGGGTTCGTCCAACATCAAGATGGAGGGACGGCGCACCAAGGCGCGTGCGATTTCTAACTTGCGGCGTTCACCACCCGAGAGGGTGTAGGCAGGTTGTTTGGCGACCTTTGCCAACCCAAGCGACGTGAGCAATTCTTCGAGGCGTTCAGCCTTTTCGCGTCGGGTGGGATGCATGGTTTCAAGAATCGCGAGAATATTGTTCTCCACGCTAAGGCGACGGAAGATACTGGCTTCCTGTGCGAGATAACCGAGCCCGATGCGTGCACGGCGATAAACGGGCATATTGGTGATGTCTTGGCCACGGTACATGACGGTGCCACCATTGGGGTGGACTAAGCCGACCACCATGTAGAAGGTGGTGGTTTTACCTGCACCATTGGGACCCAAGAGCCCCACGCACTCGCCGCACTTGGCGGTCAAAGAGATGTCGTGCACCACGGTGCGCTCACCGTAGATTTTTTTCAATCCGGTGGCGACAATATCAGGCGTATTTTCCACAGGCGTGCTCATTACATCACATCCTTCAAACCTTCGGTGGAACCTGCCGGAATGACGAGCTCAGGATTGGGATAGACTTCCATGCGCTGGTCACCCTTCTTCGTCCAGATGGTAATCTTGTCACCCTTGACGGTGCGAGCCTTGCCATTCTTGTCCATGCTCTGCAATTTAGCATTGCCAGCCATGACTAAGCGTTCTTCAGCACGAATGTACACGGCGCGATCGCAGGAGGCGCGGCGGTCTTCATTGATGACCTTCACATTGCCCTTCACAACCAAGCGCTCCAAGGTGTTGGTGCTTTCCAAGAAGACGAAGAGTTGGTCAGAGGTCAGGGTGAAACGAGCGTCATCCACCTTCACATTGTCCGTCAGGATAGCGACAGATTCTTTATAGTTGTATTCCATGTGGTCGGCGGTAATACGCGTATCACGAATGGCCATTGCAGGCGCAGCAGCCTTTGCTGGGCCACCGAGGAGTGCCTCGCGTGCGGCTGCCATACCATCATCAGATTCTGCGTAGACAAGCGTCACAGCCAGGGCCATCGCAAACATGAAGAGCTTTTTCATATCCATTATCCTTAGAAAATTCCGCGATCGGTGAGGTTGACATCACCCATACGCTTGGTTTTAATGATTGCGCGTTTAACGATTCGCACGTACTTCGCTTCCAAATCAACTAATGCCCCCACGCCCTCAAAGGTGTCTTCACTCATCGTGCCATGGAGGTGGCCTTTGACAACGGCAATCATCTTGCTGCGGTCAACGGCAATTTCGTCTGCATTCAAAATGGCTTCGATGGACCCGTCTTCGCGGTACTGCGTGACGACGACTTTGCGCCCACGAAGGTAGGTGGTGTCCAGCGTAATCCACGCTTCGTCGGCTAAAACCGTCGTCTCAGGTTTCCCGTTGGGGAAGCTACGAATGGGCAACCGCAATTCGCGCGCAGGTGTGCCCAATTCTTCTAAGGGTTGACGGAGGGTTTCAATCAACTTCTTATACCGCACGACGCGCCCAGGCTCAGCGTAACGCGTCATCGCCTCATCGCTGAGTTTGGTTTCGGTATTTGCATCAAGCGGAACCGTCTCTGCGGTGGCGCAGAAGGCACCACCGAGTAAGAGCAGTCCGATTACAAAGAGTGTACGCATTAGTTCTTAACGATTGCGTTGATATTCTGAAGCTTCTTCAAGAGATCTTCCAGTGCGCTGAATGCAATGGCATTGGCTGCATCGGAGAGGGCTTCAGGCGGATTGAAGTGCGTTTCCATGAAGAGGCCGTCGACGCCAGTAGCGACAGCAGCACGTGCCAAAGCAGGTGCCCAGCGGCCATCGCCACCAGAACCCGAACCCAAGCCGCCCGGACGCTGCACGCTGTGCGTCGCATCAAAGACGACCGGATAACCCAGTTCGCGCATGACGAGCAAGGAACGCATATCTGCGACCAAATTGTGATAACCGAAGCTGGCGCCACGTTCAATCAAAACGATGCGATTGTTGCCTTCGCTTTCAATCTTGCGCACCACGTTGACCATGTCTTCAGGTGCCATGAACTGGCCCTTCTTCACATTAATCACGCGGCCAGTCTTTGCTGCGGCAACGACTAAGTCGGTTTGACGGCAGAGGAAGGCGGGAATCTGAAGAATGTCGCAGACTTCTGCCACCGGTTCGCACTGCCAGGGTTCGTGGATGTCGGTGACGATCGGCACATTGAAGCGCGACTTAATTTCTGCCAACGTCTCCAACCCCTTTTCAAGACCCGGACCACGATAAGCCGAGAGGCTCGTGCGATTGGCCTTATCAAAAGATGCCTTGAAAACATAGGGAATGCCGAGCTTGGTGGTGAGTCCCACAAGTGCTTCTGCTAATTCTAAGCAAGCCTCGTGGCTTTCAATCACGCAGGGACCGGCCATCAACGTCAAAGTATCGGTGCCGAAAGAAACAGTGTCTGTGACCTTAACAATCTTGCAGTCTGCCATAGTTAGATATCCTTCCATTACGGAAATAATTTACCATATCTCTAAGTTTTTTTCCACAAGAGAATTTAAAAATGAAGGCGAAAAAAACAAAAAGAGGCAGTTTTTTCTCAATACGCTCGTTGGTTCGTAAGCAAAGGTTGCTTGTCGGTCTCTTCCATCCGCGCTTTGCTTGTTCCTCTTTTACTTTAAGGAGATAAAAATACCAAAGAGAGACCACTCATGGATACGCCACTTTCTTGCCTCTTTGGCGCGACCTTTGCCCCCTGCTGAAAAGCGTATATCTTTAATGCCTCCTGTCAAACTTGACCCGCCAAAGGAGGCTATCAAGAAAGTGGTAATACACCAGACGGATGGCTACTCACCCTTGACACCCTCTACTATCTCAAATCCGACAAATGAAGTCAAGTCTCCTCGGCCGTATGGCGAAGGGAAGGGCGTGGCGGCCATTGGGACGCTGGAGACGGTTGAAATCCTGTGCGGTCAAACGTGGTTGCCGCTTCCCGACAATGCACTGCGGGTCATTATGAAGTCAAATGACTTTGTTGTGGCGGAGACAGCCGACGGCAATGTAACGGTTGAGTCGGGCAGACCCGTTGGAGATTCTTTAAAGGGTCGCCGTTATTTGGGGGTAATCTACCCACAGGGCTCCTTTGTTCCCGGCGAAGGGGATCCCTTTGCGGAGATTGTCAATTCACGATGAAATTTATTAAAAAAGCGTATTTTTAGTCGCGCCTTCGATAACGTGAAGCGCTACAGGAAGGATGTGTTGTGGGTTGTTATTGTACTTCGTATTGCATTGAGCATCGCCCCACATCCGAAACCTTTTGAAGTGGCTTACCGCCAACATCCTTACTCAGTTCTTCAAGCGTGGCGTAATGTCTACTCTTTTTAATGAATTCATAAAGCGACCCTGCACCATTTAGTGTGTCACATCGCACATAAAATGCCACATTACCCTTCCATTTATTGGCCACGTGCAGATACTCAACAAATCCTTTCACATCCCTTTCACCAACGCCCGATAACCGTTTATTCTCGCGCAATAAGAACGGTGCAATCGGCACACCTTCAAGTCGCTGCAATAAATCATCTCGAATATCTGTAGGTAGATTCGCCGACGCAATCAAGAATCGATTATCTTTGAGCTCGTCCTGTCGCCGCACGTTAGACATCCATTTGCGATAAACCGCTCGATATGACTCTGGCGAAAGCCCTGCACACTCAAGCACTTGAAGCCAAATATAGGCGTCGATGTGCCATGCTTCCAACATCGCCTTAACATCTTCATCCGTAATTATCTGACGAGACACCAATGATGCGTTTGGGAGATAGTGTGCAGACTTTCCACGCCTGATAAGAATACTACGTCTTTCCTGGGGAAAGTTTGGGTGTAGTAGTAGGGTCGTCATTTCGTCATAACCGACACCCCACTTCTCTGAGAGCATTGCAAGTGTTTCAGGGGAAACATTCTTATCATTATGTACAATCTGCCATGCCACAGACTCCGAAACATAACGCGACAAACTTTTAACAACATACCTTGCACTTATTGGTCCATTAGCACACCCCACTGCGCATATGAGTAATAAAACACTCACAAGTCGTATTAAAATCTTCATCGTTTTACGCCTCTCTTGTTCAATATGAAAGCATTACAATTATACGTTTTTAAAGAAATTTTTGACAACCACAAATTATTCAAAAGACGTGATTGTGCTTAAAATTGTACAGTATTATAAAATCTCATAAAATCTGATTTCTACCAACTTTTTACTAAAAAGGAAAACACTTTCATAAAATCAAGTATACCATTAATATTATTGATTTCACTTCTTCGGCCCATTGTACTATTTTCTAGAATTTTCTAGATAGGGCTAAAAAGTCCCCGGCCAAAAATTGTACTATTTGAGATTTCTTCCCGAGCGGAAATTTCCCCTTCAAATAATTTGCCCCCAAAAAATTGTACTGTTTAAATTTTGCATGGATAGTACAGATTGTACTGATTTTAGGCTTAAAATTACCGGCCATAAAATATTCAAGATAAGTTATTGTAAATGAATAAGTTACGGCACGGCAAATATAGTACGGAATAATGAAGAATTAATACCATTGAAATTCAAAGTTGAAACCAATGGAATCAATGCTTAATTCCATTGGTTTCAGTTTTTCAATATTTCCGTACTCTATTGTGTCATCCATAAATTATTGCAAATGAATGACTTATTTTGAAAACATTGTGCCGATAAAAAGATGGTTTAAAACTTCAAGTTTTAAACCATTTTGTACTATTTGGGGTGACGAATAAATTATTGCGGGGCAAATGCTTATTTCAACAATATTGTGCGACGGAAAATACTGTTCCTAAATAGTACAAATTGTACTATTCTCTCCGTTTCAAGTTGCCCAGAAAAAATAGTACAAAGTGCTGAAAAACTCTAATTTAAAAATACCCTTTTAAAAAAGTTAAGTGAGTTCCATACGCTTATGCTTTGCCGCTGACGCGGGGCGAGCCGAGCTCGCATGGTACACGCTACGCGTGCCTAATGAACCGGGGGCTACGCTCGTTTCACTCGCTTACCCCCGTCTGTACACTGCCGCCCCTTTAGGGCTTGCAAGTAGCTTAGTGATTTAGGTAAGCCCTGGAAGGGCGACAGATTATAGCCGGGGGTGAGCGTAGCGTTACCCCCGGTAAATGTAGGCACGCGCAGCGTGTACCGCGCGGACAATGTCCGCCCCGCGAAGCGGCAAGGTATCAGTGTATGGGGCTCACTTACTTTTTAAGGAGTATTTTTAGAAGAAAAAATACACCCGCACTTGGGCGTTGAACACTATTCTTTATTGCATAAGAAGCACATTTGATTTTTAGTGAAAAAGGGTAGGAGAATAATGGCGTCTGTATTCCCTTTAATTGAAGGAAAGATACTGTTAAAAATGCAAATGGTAGCATTTTTAAAATG
>JAGCML010000284.1 GCA_017646485.1 Kiritimatiellia bacterium | reverse complement strand
ATCCTGCGGCGGAGCCGCTGAGCCCCGTAGGGGCGGCCAGATGTTAGCCGTGGGTAAAGCGAGTAAAATGAGCGGCACCCACGGTTCATGTAGGCACGCGCAGCGTGTACCGCGCGGACAACGTCCGCCCCGCGAAGCGGCCCAACGGAGCACAAAATCCGGATTAATTCACTGTGGCTAACATCTCACAGATATGATATAATCAGTTTGTTGTGAGATTCACGTCAAATGAGGAGGACGCTCCATGATTCCCCAATGGTTTATTGAAGAAAAACGCGATGGCAAGGCACACGCCGAGGCCGACCTCCGAGAATGGGTTGCCGCAGTAGCAGATGGCTCTCTGCCAGACTACCAAGTTTCTGCTTGGCTCATGGCGGTCTATCTCAATGGGATGACCAGCGCCGAGATTGCAATCCTTACCGATGCAATGATGCATTCTGGCGAGTGTGTCTCTTTCAATTTACAACGTCCGACCGCTGACAAACACTCCACTGGTGGCATCGGTGATAAGATTTCAATTCCCCTCGCTCCACTCTGTGCCGCCATCGGCTTAGCCGTTCCAATGATTTCTGGTCGCGGTTTAGGCATTACTGGGGGAACCTTAGATAAATTAGAGAGCATTCCTGGCTTCAATGTTCGGTTGCCAATTAGCGAATTTAAACGCTTGACGGATCAGGTGGGGTGTTGCATGATTGGTCAAACCGACACCCTCGCCCCTGCAGATCGCAGACTCTATGCCCTCCGCGATGTGACTGGCACCGTTCCAAGCATCCCCCTAATTACGGCGTCCATTATGAGCAAAAAGCTCGCTGAAGGTGCTCAAACGCTCCTGTTTGACGTCAAATTCGGTTCGGGTGCCTTTATGAAAACACTTGCCGATGCTCGCATTTTGGCACAACACCTCATTGAAACGGGCCGCCGATTAGGTCGTACTTGTTGCGCCCTATTGACCGATATGAACCAACCCCTCGGTAAAACCATCGGTAATGCGCTTGAGATTCGGGAGTCTTTAGAGATTTTGTCTGGGAAAGGCCCCGCCGACGTGCGTCTTCTCACCCTAACAGAAGCCGCTCACATGGCCTATGCCGCAGGACTCTTCCCAACCCTTGAAGCAGCCTATGCGCGTGCCGAAGTGGCATTAGACAATGGCGAAGCAATGACCTATTTCCAAAAGATGTGCGAAGCACAAGGGGGCAATCTCGCGCTTCCCTTGCCGAAAGCCCCCTATTCTGAACCCCTTTATGCCGAAACCGCAGGCTATGTCGCCCATGTGAATGCCGAACAACTCGGTAGAGCGGCGCTCACGTTAGGTGCTGGACGCGTTGCAGTGACCGACACCCCCGACCCTGCCGCAGGAATTGAAGCATTGGTCCAAGCAGGCGACTATGTAGAAGCTGGCTCAGTACTCTGCCGTCTCTGCGCAGATAATCTTGAAAAGATTGCGAACGTACGTGAGCAAATTCGTCAAGCCATCACCCTCACTCCCACGCCGCCCCCACCTCGTTCGCTCATCGTCGAGGTAATGAGCGCATAACCCTTTACCTTAATTCAAAACGAAACAAAATTGGAGTAACAGATGAAAGTTTTACTCATTAATGGTAGCCCTCACAAAGAAGGATGCACCTTTACCGCCCTCTCTGAAATTGCAGAAACACTCAAGACTGAAGGCATTGAGAGCGAAATCTTTTGGATTGGCAACCAACCCGTCCAGGGCTGCATTGGGTGTTGGCAATGCCGTAAGGGCGCTGGCCGTTGCGCTTTCCAAGACGAACTCTACAATACCGTTGCAGAAAAGATTAAAACTTGCGATGGCTTAATCGTGGGTTCCCCCGTCTACTATGCTGCACCCGCTGGTAGTTTGTGCGCACTGTTAGACCGCGTCTTCTTCTCCTTGGGCGATCACCTTATCCACAAACCCGCCGCTTGCGTCGTCAACTGTCGTCGTGGCGGTGCATCTTCCGCTTTTGACCGCCTCAATAAATACTTTACCATTCTCCAGATGCCTTTGGCCACCAGCCAATACTGGAATTCCACCCACGGCTTCAAACCAGACGACGTGCGTAAAGATCTTGAAGGGCTTCAAACCATGCGCACCCTTGCACGCAACATGGCTTACCTCTTAAAGGCAAAGGCCACCTCTGGTCTTCCTACACCAGCACAAGAGCCCTGGATTGCCACCAACTTCATCACCAAAAATCGTTAATCCGATACCTTCTATCTTCCTACATCGGCGTGACCGTCCTCACAGCGGTCACGCTTTTTTTGCCGCTTCGCGAAGCGGCACGCTGGCAGTCCTTGGCCCTACTTCCCCCTAAAAAGACGCCCCAGTCTTTCGACCGGGGCGTCCTTTGATATCGGTTTTAGGAATTGCTTACTTGCGCACCTTCACCTTGAACTGACGGGTACCAATGAAGTTGCTTAAGATCGACTTCTGCACGCCTTCCACTTCATAAGCATCCGGGAGCGTCAAGAAGACCGAGCCAACAGGTGCATTGTCGAAATCAATGTTTTCAGCACCGAGTTCCCATGTTTCCTGCGTGCCTTCATCCGTAATCGTGAAGGAAACACCGTCCACATAGTCAGCATCGTCGCCAGGACCTTCCACCGTTGCCGTGAAGATTACATTGAGGTTAGCATCCACGGTCACGCCCGCCAAGCCGAACTCATACTCAATCTTCACCGTAGCAGTGTTGTCTTCGATTTCCACCGATTCGACATTAATGAAGCAACCCAAGAGCGCATCCACCTCATCCGCCGTCGGCGTCTTAGGCGTCTCGCTACCCTTCGTGTACACTTCCACCTCAACGGCATACTCACCAGAAGTGACTCCACCAGCCTTCAAGGTATCAACGACAAGGTCGGTCAAGACCTGTTGCGTCGTGGCATTGAAGGCGTTCGTACCCGTCACGGTCACCGTGCTTGCACGCTTCACCACCAAGGCATACGTCGTGGTTTCGCCCACAGTGGTCGATGTCTTTTCAAGGACATACGCTGCAGACGTGGAGAACTGCGTTGCATCAAAGTCATTCGTCGCCGTGAAGACCGTAGCCGCAGCATCCAGTTCTTCCAAGGTTGCCGTCACCTCAACGAAGGTGTTTTCTGCCGTCACAGCGCCCAAGGTCAAAGCCTGACCATCGGCCACCACAACAGCACCCGCATTGAACGTCACCGCACCATTAATCGTACCCGAACCTGCGAGCTTACCCAACACGGTCATTTCGCCGGTCCACGTGCCCGTGAGGTTCAACGAACCCGAATCATTGATGACCAACGGCTTTGCCACGGTGGTCGTGCCCGTGTAGGTCAGGGTTGCACCATTCACACCCGACAAGTAGAAGGAGGAGAGACGGTCAGTACCATTATTCTTCAACATACCACCCGAATAGGTCGTATCCTTTGACTGGATGATTTCAAGCGTACGCGCACCCGAGTTGTAGTCTACGCGGAAGAGACCCTCGCCAGAAAGTGAACCAATCTGGAACTCGGTATTATTACCTTCAGGCAAAATAAGACCTTCTGCAGAGAGGTTATTGACCACTTCAAGCGTCTTCGCGAACATCTTTGTAGCCTTCGGCAAGGTCGTCCACCCTGTGTTTTGATACACAATCTTGCCCGTGCCGGTAATACCGCTGAAGTCCACATCACCTTCCAACTTTCGATTGCCATTGGCTGCAATCACTAAGGAGGCGCCTTCGGCAAGTTCTACCTTCTTACCACTCAGGATAGAAGTATTATCAGTTGCATGGTTTACCGTCACGGTGACGCCAGCCATGAGCTTGAGCGTGCCAGCTCCTTCAAGCGCGGTCAATGAAATTTTTGAAAAGGCTACCTTCCCCGACATAGATGACTGATCTTTAGATATCCAATATAGCTTGCAACGTCTCTGCTGTCGAACTTGAACATGAAGCCCGCTGAACTCACCCAAGAGGTTTTATCCGAGATTTTGAGATCTTCAAACCATACGCCGTTAGAATCCTTTGCGGTCGCACCCGTAACGGTAT
>JAGCML010000283.1 GCA_017646485.1 Kiritimatiellia bacterium | reverse complement strand
CCAGCGTTCAACACGCCAGCCAATTCAGTAGCGTCCTTCCAAGTGAAGCTACCAGAGATTTCGCAACGGCCATCGGTGATTTCGCTGCGCAACACGGGTGCAGAACGAACGATATCATCCAACACGATTGCCAACTGACGGCCGACATAACGGCCCGTCAAACGTGCGAAGGCCTGAGTACCAGCGCTGTCAAATTCAATGTCAACAACCACCTGACCCGTCGTCGGCTTCTTGGAAGGAATAGCCTTCACCACGGTTTCGCCGCCAACAGTTGCCTCGCGGCTACGAGAGACGAACATCGGCACATAAGCCTTGCGGCCAGCAGGATCGGTGCCGATTTCTTCCATCACGCATTCATAGAGTGCGGAAGGAGCAGCGAAACGGCCCAATTTAACAGCGAAGTCGGGAGCTTCAGCGAGCTTGGAATAGTCAGCGCTACGCACGAAGCAAACGCGACCATCGCAAACGCTACGTTCAAAACCTTCAGGTGTGCGAGTACCATCAATGATATCACGCACCTTAGCATCGTTATCCTTGTGCACTAAGCGGAAAGCAAGGAATGCTGCGCTCTTCACAGACTGTTCTGCAAGGCGAGCCTGTTCTGCGTCTGCACCAGGGATCTGAATCAAAATGCGGTGGTCGCTACCCTTGGCGATAATCGGTTCGTTGGTACCGATTGCGTCAATGCGCTTACGCAACACTTCAAGCGTGAGGTCATCCGCTTCGGTCATCGTGAGCTGAGCATCAGCCTTTGCCTTTGCTTCAATAGCGGCATGTTCTTCAGCAGTAGCGGTAGCGGGGTCAATCTTGGCCTTGACGTAGTTCTGCGCCTTAAGGTCTTCGACCAACTTTGCTTCATCAATCTGCACGGTGAAGCTTGTGCCACCCTTAAGGTCGAGGCCCAAACGCACCTTTTCCTTTGCGGGGCAAAGCACATAGCACGAAAAGGCGACCAGTACAGCAAGAACGGCCCACTTAATCAAGCTGGGGGTGTCTAAATCTTTAAAATTCAACATTCTTGAACTCCAACTATTACTTTTGTTCAGCATCAAGAGCAGCAGCCACTGCACCACGAGCGACTTCTACCGTTGCACCAGAACAAATTTCAACCACGAAAGTCTGTTCCTTGGCTTCAATAATCGTGCCAATCAAACCGCCAGCGAAGGAGATACGACGACCCACACGAAGCTCAGAAATCATCTTCTGACGTTCTTTTTCCTTACGCTGTTGCGGACGAATCAACATAAAGTAAAAGACACCAAACAACAAAATAATGGGGAATAAACCACCCATGCTACCTAAAAGACCTGGCTGCTGGGCTTGTTCTGCAGGATTTTCAACTGGTTGTGTCGTGGTTGCTGTTGTAGCTACCGATGTAGACGATGCGGTCTCGTTCATTTCTTTTCCTTGGAACCTAAAAGTTTGTTTTCCAACTAAATTGGTCAATAGTATACACGCTTTTCACTCAAAAGGGAAGTACTTTTACAATCATTCTTCAAAAAATCATACCTTTTATGCACACTTTAATGAAGCACGTTCGCACTTTTCCTATGCCCTTACCGAATAAAGCCCCCCTACTCCACAGAAATCACTTCACCGTGCTTTAGATGATAGAGTTTCTGATTCGACGAACCTCTAAAGCGACTTTTCAGTGTTTTCCGTGCAATAATGAAGCGTCCATCCACTAATACATCAATCTCATTCAGCAGATTTTGACATTCTGGCTTCGCACGCAGTTCCTCTAACGTCCATCCCGAATAAGCCATCACATCCAAACCCAAGCGATGACACCAACGCGCCAAATGATAGAGCGGTTCGGGTTGGCAAAAGGGATCGCCGCCCGAAAAGGTTACCCCGTCAATATGTGCACGCGATTGCCAAATTTGTCGCATCAATGCGAGCAAAGAGACCGCACGCCCACCATTCGGATCATGCGTCTGCGGATTATGGCACCCTGGACAGTGATGCGGGCACCCTTGCGTAAATAATGCAAAACGAAACCCAGGTCCATCCACAATGGACTCTGGAATCGTTCCTGCAATTCTTAACATCAAGGGCATTTAGGACTCTAACCGATTGGCACGCATCAACCCTTTGGGTTAGTCGTGCTATGTATTATTAATAGGTAGGGAGACGGGCAGGAAAAGGGTGCTCCGACGTTATTTCGCCGAAGCACCCTATTTCCGGAAGATAATATTTCGTAAAACAATCTAATCAATTATCTTCCGGAATGCACCTCTTAGATGTGCTTTACGCGATCGCGCACTTCGGCAGCCTTCGCATTGTTGAAGCGATCCAAGGTGCCCACGAGATAACCCGTGATACGACGGATGCGTTCAAACTTCGGTCCGCCATCATCTTCACGACGACCACAATTGGGGCACTCGTCATCAATGATGCCGCGATAACCACACACAGGGTCACGATCCAAGGGGTGGTTGACCGAACCATAACCGATGCCGCAGGCCGCCATGTGGCGAACAATCTTTTCAAAGGCTTCAGGGTTATCGGCCATCTTACCATTCAATTCCACATAGGTGATGTGACCACCATTGGTCAAGGCATGGTAAGGCGCTTCGAGTTCCACCTTGCGGAAGGCGCTGATGGGGAAATAGACCGGCACATGGAAGGAGTTCGTGTAGTACTCACGATCCGTAATTTCAGGAATCGAACCAAAACGCTTGCGGTCCATGCGCACAAAGCGACCCGAGAGACCTTCAGCAGGCGTACCAATCAGCGTGAAGTTCAAGCCCGTTTCCTTTGCGCAACGATCTGCATAGTCACGCATGTGCTTCACGATTTCAAGACCGAGCTTCTGCGCTTCTGCGCTTTCACCATGGTGTTTACCAATGAGGCTCTTCAAGGTTTCTGCCAAACCAATAAAGCCGAAGGTCAACGAACCATGCTTAATCACTTCACGCACTTCATCATCTGGGCTAAGCTTTTCGGAGTCCAACCAAATGCCCTCACCCATCAAGTACGGGAAGTTGCGCACACGCTTACGAGCCTGCACTTCGAAGCGATCCAACAACTGGTCGCGCACCAATTGCAACATATCATCCAACTGTGCATAGAACGTGCGGATATTACCATGGCTCTGGATAGCCAAACGCGGCAAGTTAATCGAGGTGAAGCTCAAGTTACCACGCTTCCACACCTGCGACTTCGAAGGATCATACACATTGGTGCCCACACGCGTACGGCATCCCATGTAGCTGATTTCAGTTTCGGGGTGACCTTCACGATAGAGTTCAGCATTGAACGGCGCATCCTGGAAGCAGAAGTTCGGGAAGAGACGCTTTGCGCTGACCTGGCAAGAGAGCTTGAAGAGATCGTAGTTCGGATCATCCGGATCGCAGCTCACGCCCTTCTTCACGCGGAAAATCTGAATCGGGAAGATTGGCGTT
>JAGCML010000282.1 GCA_017646485.1 Kiritimatiellia bacterium | reverse complement strand
TGCCCTCCCCAACCTGGAGCTCCACGCCAATCACCATCGGAGAGGTCGCTGTTACCGTGCCGGGCGTCCCTACGCCAGAAGTTGATGACTCACGCCCCACTGCCACCGTCTGCTTCATCGGCCCCAAGGCTGAAGCCCCCTTGCCTACCGCCACGCTCTACATCACAGCGGTGCCAATGATTACGGTCACCGAATCTGCCCCTGAAAGCCTCCCCACAGAGGGCAAAGTTGATGTGGCGCGTGCGCTGCGTTTCGCTCAAGGTGCCGCTTATGCACGCAACCTCCGTCTCACCGAAGCACACTTCGTTGGTGAGGGATGGGAAAATACCACCTTCACCCCAGAGCCCCCTCGACGCGCCCTCCCCACCCTGCCTCCCGATAGCCCTTGGCAACAAGGTGCACAGGCCGCCCAACTCTCTGAAGCACTCTTACACGCACCCCATCCCGAATACGCCCTTCCCCTGCGTGAAGCGATGCAAGCTTCCAAGGCTCTCATGCCACGCTTTGCCTACATCGTGGTGGAGACCGAAGCACAGGAGCGCGCCCTTCGCACCTTAGATGCCATTGCAAGTCAGGCTGAATCTGGCATGGACTTTGACACACCGGTCAAACAATCTACCCCGACCTTCTACTTATTGCTCCTCTTCTGCCTGCCCCTCCTGCTTCGTCGCAAACAGGGCTAAGTCCATTATCGCAAACAGGGTTAAATCCATTATTGCAAATGGGTTAAAAAATAAACGGCTTCGAGACACGCTCGAAGCCGTTTGTTTTATCCAAAGCGGTGTCGCTTACTTGCGATAGGTCGCACACGATTCGGGCGTTTCGCTAATTGAAACCGCCGTCACGGGTAAGCCGCGCTGCGCAATCTTGTCATAGAAGTGACGCGCCAAGTTTTCACTTGTCGAACGATAGGCCAACGGATACGTGCGCAAGCCATGCTTCTGCAATGTTTGAGCGATATCACACTCCACGTCACTGGTGGTATCATAGAGGAAAGCGTGGTCGCAGGGCGAAACAATCTCCTCTTGAAGTACGGCCTTCAATTCCTTAAAGTCCATCACCATGTCTTCGGGTTGCCCTGGAAGTGGCGGCGTATTACCGAGCTCAACGACCACCTTGTAAGTGTGGCCATGCAGATTCTTGCATTGTCCCCCATGCCCAGTCAAGAGATGAGCGGCATCAAACGAAACGGTTTTTGTCACAATTAACATCTTTTAATCTCCAAATCAAAGCACTGGTTTGACCTGATTACTTACGGCCAGGGGTTGCTTTTGGGCGCATCTTTTTCCAAAAAGGTTTAGGTGCTTCCTGTTTTGCGTGCGAAGGTGCGGCCTTGGGTCGATTCGCCTTAGGGCGAGATTGCGCCGCTGATGCGGTTGCTTGTTTCGGCGGACGACGTGCTTCTGCCCCCATGGCATTCCGCGCAGTTTCTGAATGTAGGGGGTGGTTCAAATCCTGTGGCACTTTTCGCCCGATGAAACGTTCAATCGAACGTAACGCATCACGGTCATGCGCACAAACTAAACTGATGCCTTCACCCCCTGCACCAGCACGCGCTGTACGCCCAATACGATGGACATAGGTCTCGGGTTCGTCTGGCAAATCGTAGTTAATGACGTGTGTCACATCCTCTACATCGATGCCACGCGCTGCGATATCGGTCGCCACCAACACTTGAATCTTGCCCGACTTAAACCCTTCAAGGGCGCGCATACGTGCATTTTGACTCTTATCTCCATGCAAAGAAGCTGCCGGGAAACCATCACGCGTCAACTGTTTACTCAAGCGATCGGCATTATGTTTCATGCGAGGAAAGACAATCACACGAAAACACTTGGGGCTATCTAAAACCCACTTCAATAGGGCGTACTTATTCTCCTTGTCCACAAAGAGAACACGTTGGGCCACCTTTTCTGCCGTCGGTGTGCCTGGATCAATCCGAATCTCTACTGGCTCGGTGCGGATAAATTGCCCTGCGAGGTCCGAGATCTCAGGTGTTAAGGTCGCGGAGAAGAAGAGCGACTGGCGCTGCTTCGGCAACTTCACCAAAATCTTACGAATGTCAGGCAAAAAGCCCATGTCCAACATGCGATCGGCTTCGTCTAAAACCACCGCACGGATACGATCTAAGAAAAGCGCTTGTTGCGCACAAAGGTCCAAGAGTCGTCCAGGCGTTGCAACCAAAACGGCAACCCCTTTCTTCAGTTGGTCCATCTGCGGACGAATATTTACGCCACCAAAGACCGTTAAACAACTCGTCCCTTGATATTTGGCATAGGCTTCAATATTCTCGCCAATCTGTGCGGCAAGTTCACGCGTAGGCGCCAAAATCAAGAGCAAAGGACGACAGGGGCGAAGCGGCTCGCGACGCTCTGCCAAACGATGCAAGAGCGGCAAACTAAAGGCTGCCGTCTTTCCGGTGCCCGTTTGCGCACACCCAAAGACATCACGTCCCTCTAAGACGGGTTGAATCGCCTGCTGTTGAATCGGGGTGGGTTGTGCATAACCCATCTCATCAATCGCACGCTTGAGGTGTTTATTCAATAACTCAAAGACTGTCTTCATTCAGCGTCTCGCTTTCCACGACGCTTACGTTGTCCGTCATGTGCATCAGGTTTGCGCGGAGGTTTCCCATTTCGACGCTTCGTAACAAAGGGTTTCTTCGCTCCACCAAAGCGTTTACCCCCCTTCTTGCCGCCCTTCTTCGCATGCAAATCCTCCGAAGGATCCACAAACTTAGGCTCTAACGGACGCCCATCAAAGTCAGCCCCCGTCAAGGCAGAGAGCACACGGCGACCATATTCAGCGCGAACATCGAAGAAGGCAAATTCACGTTTGATATCAATCGCACCGATATCGGTGGCCTTAATGCCCGCACGTTCGCAGGCTAAACGTACCACGGCACCCTCTTTCAGACGGTCCAGACGACCCACGCGAATCATAATGCGTTGGCGTTCACCAAACGCCGCATCGCGTTCTTCGCGCGACAGCGTCATCGCAGGATTAATATCACCGGCATCTTCATAGGCTTCCATTAAGCCTGAGAGGCGCAACTGCAAGACACGCGCCAGCAATTCTTCCGGCGT
>JAGCML010000281.1 GCA_017646485.1 Kiritimatiellia bacterium | reverse complement strand
GGACGGCAGTTTTCGTAAAACCGATAAGCAGGTCCAACAATGGACCTGCACAGAACACGCGCTCATCTTAAGTGCAGTAGCATAAGCACAGAAGATGTGCTCATCTTTCAAGCTCTGGACACGACTCTTTAAGTGCAGCGTCTTAGGCACAGAAGATGCGCTCATCTTGAATGCTGTCTTTTTCATCCTAAGTGCGGTACTCTCTTAGAGAACAGGCGTAGGTAGTATTTTCATATTTTTACACTTCCGTATTATTACGGCGTAAGTGCGAGGGCGGTTCTGTGTCGGTCCATTCTTGGGCCGACTTTCATATTTTTCTACCATCGGTGCGCGATACCTACCACCCAGTCGCACTTACAGTATAGAGAAGGGGGGGGGACAGAGGCCTGTAGCGGTCGCATTGTAAGCACCCATTGCGTAGAGGGGGAAGTTTTGCTATAATTTGTCACCGTTCTGCGTCGAAGAGGACGCATCAATCATGCAACTTAAGGAAGCTATTATGCCAAATACCATTTTAATCGGTTCGCAATGGGGCGATGAAGGCAAGGGCAAGATTATTGACGTTTTGACAGCTCAGGCGGATATGATCGTGCGTTATCAGGGTGGTTCCAATGCAGGTCACACGGTGATTGCTGAAGGTGAAAAGCGCGTGTTGCGTTTGGTTCCTTCTGGCATTTTGCACAAGGGTAAGGTTTGTGTGATTGGTAACGGCGTGGTGATGAACCCGTTGGATTTGATTGATGAAATCGAAATGCTCCGTAGCACGGGTGTGGAATGCGAGGGTCGCCTCTTTATTTCGACGCGTACGCAGATGGTGATGTTGTATCATCGCGCATTGGATAAGGCTGATGAAGCTGCTCGTCCAGTGGGTAAGAAGATTGGTACGACGGGTCGTGGCATTGGTCCTGCTTATGCTGCGAAGGTGTCTCGTACGGGCTTGCGCTGCGGTGATATGTTAATCCCCGAATTCCCTGAATTGGTGCGCGAACAGGTGCTCGAGACCAATGTGAAGTTGGCCCAGCTCAATGCGGAACCTTTGGATGCAGACGAAATGGTGAAGACCTACATCGAAGCTGCAGAAAAGTTGCGCCCTTACATCATTGATACGATTCCTTTGATTCACAAGGCTGATCGTGCTGGCCAGTCGATCCTTTTGGAAGGTGCTCAGGGTACGATGCTTGACATTGACTTCGGTACTTATCCCTTCGTGACCAGCTCCAATCCGACCTCTGGTGGCGCTTGTATCGGTTCGGGTCTCAGCCCGCGTCGCATTGATCGCGTGGTGGGTGTGATTAAGGCTTACACGACGCGCGTGGGTGAAGGTCCTTTCCCGACGGAAGATTTCGGTGAAGTGGGTAAGACGCTCGCTGAACGTGGCCACGAATTTGGTGCAGTGACGGGCCGTCCGCGTCGTTGCGGTTGGTTTGATGCCGTGGTGGCACGCTATGCTCAGATGGTGAATGGCGTGGACTTCTGGACGCTCACCAAGCTTGACGTGATGGATACGTTGCCTGAAATCAAGATCTGCGTGGCTTACGAATTGGATGGTAAGCGCATTGAAGATATGCCTGCTTCTGCTGCAGAATTGGCGCGTTGCAAGCCGATTTACGAAACGATGCCGGGCTGGTTGGAAGAAACATCCAATGTGACCGCAATGGATCAGTTGCCCTTGAAGGCAAAGGCCTATGTGGAACGTCTCGTTGAGCTTTCCGGTGGTCGCTTAGGTATTCTCTCTGTGGGTCCTGCACGCGAATCTACTATCCGCGTAGGTATCTAATGGAGCATTTAGCGATCATTATGGATGGGAATGGCCGTTGGGCGAAAGCCCGCGGCCTTCCGCGTTCTGAAGGGCATCGGGCAGGGGGTGAAACGGTTCGCCGCGTATTAGGGTTTTGCCGAGATGCGGGGATTCGTTACTTGACCTTGTACGCCTTTTCGGTTGAGAACTGGAAGCGTCCGAAGGAAGAGGTGGATGCCTTAATGGGGCTGCTCGTGAGTTATCTCGCGGGGGAGGAATCCATGTTGCATCGTCACCAGGTGCGGTTGCGCATTATGGGGCAACGGGATGATTTGCCTGCGGAGGTGCAGGCTGCGTTGAACCACGTAGAGTCGGTAACAGCGCACTATGAACGTCAGCTCATTCTTTGCTTGAGTTATGGTGGTCGTAGAGAAATTGTTTCGGCGGCTAAAAAGTTGGCTCAAGCGGCGGCCGAGGGTAAGTTGGACCCTGATTCGATTGATGAGGACGTTTTCGCAACGCAACTCTATTTGCCGGATGTGCCAGATCCAGATTTGATTGTACGCACCAGTGGCGAAATGCGGTTGAGCAATTTCCTTTTGTGGCAGGCAAGTTATGCAGAACTCTATGTGACTCCTGTCCTTTGGCCGGATTTTGACAAGGCGGATTTTGATGCGGCTTTGGCATCATTTGGCAAACGTGAACGTCGCTATGGTGGAGTTTAATCTTTTCTGCGGTAGACGAATGATTGCGTTTTAATTGAATGAGACTTTCAGGTGCAAACTTGAAAGTCTTTTTATTATTTAGTAGGCTTCTGGCATAATCTTTGATATACTACGAGAAAGCCTTTATTCAAGGAGTTGAAATGGCAGATAAACAGTCTTTAGCATTTTTAAAAGAACTTGTGGCATGTCAGACGCCGAGTGGTTTCGAACAAGATGGCCAACGCATCATGGCTCGCTATCTGAAACAATCTGGTGTGGAGTGTGCGTTTGATGTGCATGGGAACTTACATGCAGTATTAAATGAAAATGCGCCGGTGAAGGTGATGTTAGAGGCGCATTGCGATGAAATTGGCTTTTTAGTCTCTTACATTGATAGCAATGGCCTCTTGTGGTTAATTCCAAATGGCGGCGTTACAGCGCAAACCGTTTTGGGCGAACGTTTGATTATCCAGGGCAAGAATGGTCCTGTTCGCGGTGTCTTTGGTGTGCGTCCGCCGCATTTGATGTCTTCGGCAGAACGCGAAAAGGTGGCACCGAAAGAGGTGACAGATTTGCCGGTGGATATTGGTGCGACTTCGCGTGAAGAAGCAGAGGCATTGGTTGCCTTGGGCGCGCCAGCGGTTGTGGACGCAGGATGGTTCCCGCTCGCAGGAGAGAAGGTTGCTTGCCGTGGATTTGATAATCGCATCGGTGCGTATATCATCACAGAAACGATGCGTCGCTTGGCAGAGCAACCCCTCGCACCGCTTAATGTGGCATTACACTTAGTGGGCAGTGTTCAGGAAGAATTGGGCCTCATTGGTGGAACGAATGCCGCACAATTGGTGCAACCTGACATTGGCATTTGCGTAGATGTCGGTTTTGCAACGGATGTGAATCCGTCGGACTGTCGTAAGATGGGCGATGTGAAGTTGGGCGGTGGCCCCATCATTGGGACTGGGCCGTTCTACAATGCGAAGTTACGTCAAGCCTTAGTGGATACGGCGAAGGTGGAAGAAATTCCGCTGCAGGTGCAGGTGCGTTCGCGTGCCTCTGGCAATAATGCGTATGCTATGCGAATGGCCAGCGGTGATACGGCGGTGGCGCTTGTGGGTATTCCTTTGCGCTACATGCATAGTCCTGTTGAGACCTTGGACTTGAATGATGCCGAACGCGCGATTCGTCTGCTTTGTTCCTTCTTGGGTTCCTTGCCTGCGAATCCTGATTTGACGCCGAGTCTGTAAAGTTGAGTTTTTAATTTAAAAAGAAAAGGAGCGTTTCCTATGGTGGTAAATCCTGAGACTTTGCCTGATATTACAAAAGACCCTCGCGCTGTGTTGGCAATTAAGGCCGCACTGAAAGAAGACATTGGTGCGGGTGATGCGACGACTTTGGCGCTTGTGGGACCAGATATTCTCGCAACGGGTGAAATCCAAGCGCGTGAAGAATGCTGTGTGGCAGGCTTAAATGTGGCCCTTTACATTCTTCAGCTGTTGGACCCCACGTTGACCTATGAGATTTTGATTCCGAATGGTGCCATCGCTCCGAAGAATAGCGTGCTGGCTCGTTTCACGGGTCGTGCGCGTGCAATCTTAACGGCAGAACGTACTGCGCTCAATTTCATTCAGCGCATGTGTGGTACGGCAACCTTGACGCATCAATTTGTGGAAGCGGTGAAGCCTTACAATTGCATGGTGCTTGATACGCGTAAGACCACGCCGTGTTTGCGTGTGTTTGAAAAGTTTGCCGTGCGCTGTGGCGGTGGTACGAACCATCGTTTCGGCCTCTATGATCGCGTGTTGATGAAGGATAATCACCGTCATCTCTGGGCAGGTGGCGATCCGAATCGTTTGGACCTCGCCGTGGAAGCTGCACGAAAGGCTTATCCTTTGCTCGCCGTTGAAATCGAAGTGGAGAGCATTGAAGAATTGAAGTCGGCCTTGAAGGCTGAACCCGAGTGGATTATGCTCGATAATATGCCGTGCGATATGATGCGCGAATGCGTGCGAATCACGCGTGAAGCCACCAAGGTGACGAAGTTGGAAGCTTCTGGCGGCATTAATCTGAAGACGGCAAATGCGATTGCTGCCACGGGCGTGGATGCTTTGAGCGTGGGTGCATTGACGCACTCAGCTCCGAGTATTGATTTGGCGCTTGAATGGAGCGTAATCTAATGCGCTTAGTGTGCATTGATATCGGAAATACGTCGGCGACGCTGGGCCTCTATGAGGACGGCGTCGTCTCTCGTGTTTCACGGGTGGATGGGGGGATTCGAAAGAATCCAGAAGCTTGCTGACGAAGGAAAGCTCTTTTTGCGTGAAGAAGGCAGATCCAGACATGTTCGCCAGGTGGAAATGGACGGCGATAAGCTGAAGCTTGGCGATAAGCAGGAAAAGCGGGTGCAAAACATCAATACCGACTTTGTCAAACAAAGATACATTCGGTAACTTTGAAACTAATATGAGTGCTACTTTGGCTTGCTTTAATAATATCGGTCCCGGTCT
>JAGCML010000280.1 GCA_017646485.1 Kiritimatiellia bacterium | reverse complement strand
CCCTTCAGAGTGACAACCCCAATGCAACGGGCACCCTGTGCGTCTATCCCGTCAAATCCTTGCAGGATACTGCGGCAACCGCCGAACCCAAACCTATCCAAACCTATCCCTTTAAGGTGGACCAACCCATTACGTTGACCCTGCCCACGGGTGAGTATGACCTGAAAGCCTCCGCTGGCCCCATCACCAATGACCTATCCACAATAACCGTATGGCCCCGCGAACACACCACCAAACGAATCGCGCAAATCCAAGACGGGAAAGGGACACTCCTCGTCAATTACAAGAATCCAAATCACACCTTTTCTGTTGGGGAAAGCGTAGAGTGTTACTTCGCCCTCCCAGGTGCGGCACCTTGTTATCGCATCATCTCTACACGCGATGGCATCTCCCGTCCAGAACGCCTTGATTCCCCCTTCTTCAAAGTGCCCGTGACGCAGGAGATGTGCAATGGATTCGTTATTGAGGTCTATACCATTTGGCAAGGCACGCTCTACCAACACAGCCAAACGTGCGCCGTCACTCCCCCGGAAGAGTTGAAAGTTGAAGCCACGCGTTTCACTGAAAAGGCCCGCCCCGGTTCGGAACAGACGTGGGAAATCACCGTGAATGACCCCACAGCAGAGCTCATCATCACCTGTTACGACACCGCCCTTGAGGCTCTAAGTCAACACACCTGGCAAAGCCTCAACCGCTTAATTAGCAACTACTATTGTTACACTCCACTCGTGGACTTAATCCTTTACCCATGCGATATCTTTTGGAGTGAACAACTCCCCGACGACTTCTGCGATCCACATACGTCTGAATATCAGGTATTAAGCAAAGAGAGCCTCTCCCCGAGTAACGGTCCTATCGGCAGGTACAGTGCCAAAAAAAGAGGCGTTGATGCTGCCGCTCCTCGCACCGTTTGGGGTTCTCGCGCGTCTGGCCTCCAAGCCGCACCGACAAACACCCCTAAACGACGCCTGCGAAGTGATTTTCGAACCTCCGCATTGTGGTTGCCACAAATGAAGACAAAGGATGGGAAGGCTACCTTCACCTTTACCTTACCCGATTCTCTCACCACCTGGCGCCTACAAGCCTTCGCCTTCACCGCGGATGGACGCAGTGGTGTCTTACGTCGCGACTGTACGGCGACGCAGGAGATTAAGCTGAGTCCCTACCTCCCACGTACACTCCATGTTGGCGATCGCCTAACCCTCGCCGTGCGCGTAGATAACACAGCCGACACCCCGTGCGAACAAGTCGTCACGCTCAATGAAGCCGAACCGCGCACCCTCCAGATTCCCGCCAAGGGTTACGCCATCGCCACATGGGAGGTGGAAGCAAAGGCTATTGGGCCACGCACCTTCCGTTTTGCCTGTGAAGGTGACGCGGCTGAATTGACGGTGCCGGTCTTGGATGACACGATTGAAGTGGAAGAAGTCTATCCGATGACCTTGGTTGACACCACGCCGAAGACGGTTGAAGTCGCTCTTCCCACCCCTGAGGTGTGCCTACCGGAGCGTTGGGATCACCAACCCGGTGCCGCGGTGACTGCCGCCTTGAAGAAGCAATTGGACTATCCCTTCAACTGTGCAGAGCAGACCTTCGCCAAATTGCAAGCCGCCATTTTGCTTGGGAAGGAGGCCCCTGAGGGATTAGCCGACCGTCTCTTAAAGGAACTCCTCGTGCTCCGTACGTCGACGAAGCTTTGGCCGTGGTTTGCAGGAGGACGCGATGACTCCTTAATCTCCTCTGCGATCTGCATCGGCACCGCTCGACTCTACCACTTAGGTTGTGCGCCCGAGCCATTGGTTGAAGCCGTGCGCGAAATCCTTACCACCGCGCCGAATCGGATCACCTTCCCGGTGTGGGCGTATTGTTGCGCCACAATGAAATGTTGGCCTGAAGAGGTGCCAACCACCGACCGCCTCGCAGAGGCTTACCAAACCGCGACACGAATCCAAGAGCGCCGCCTCATTACGGTTGCCGCCCAACGGCTCGGTGTGGCCGAAGTGGCCAAACGCGGCCTGAGGGAGGTGCTCGCCGCGATGAATACGTCAGATGTTTGGGGCAGATACTGGCCACAAGAACGCCTCTGGTGGAATTGGTGGTACACCCCCATCGAAAGCCATGTCTTGGGGTGGGAAGTTCTCCGTGAGGCGGGTGAAACCGAAGCGGCGCGTGGCGCAGCCTTGTGGCTGCTGCAACATCGTCGCCTCAATGCGTGGGGAACCACCCGCGCCACGGCCGATGCCGCTTACGCTTTGATTAGTGAAGGTCTCAAGGACCAACCCCTCACCGAGCTCACCCGCCAGGAAGAGACATTGCCCAAGGCAAAACGCCTCACCTTCGCGCGCCAAACGCCTGGTATTACCTTCGGTGGCATCACGGCGACCTATCGTCTGCCCCTTGCCGAACTCCCAGCTCCGCCAGTGGCAGAGGGCGCAGCCATTACCCTAAAGCGCTCCCTCTCACCCGCGAATCCCAAGGTGGGCGATACCGTGACCGTGACCCTCACCTTAAACGCCGCGCAACCCATGAGTCACCTCCACATCTCCTCCCCTCGCCCCGCCAATGCCGAACCAGTCAACACCCTTCCCTTCTGGGACTGGTCTAGTGGAAGCCGTGTAATGCCAGGCGATCGCGGAAGTGATCTCTTTATTGGCACACTCCAACGTGGCATCACGACGATTCAATACACCTGGAAAATTACCCACGCCGGCGATTGTGTCGTAGAACCCGCGCGTGCCACCCTAATGTACGCGCCCGACTTCGCCGCACGCACCGAAGCCACGCGCCTCTCCACACACACAAAGTAATCCCACCCCATCTCCATGCCGCAGGCACGACGGATGTGGGGGCTCACGCCGCCCCACGCCCCAGAGGTGGCAGGGCCACACCCGTGCTCGTCCTATGGACTCGCTGTGCATTGCCAGTGTAAAGCACGACGCAGAATGCGCTAGGACGCCAGCTCTTACAAATCTGATCACCTCGGCTCGAGGAGTGTTCTGCTACGCAGTCCACTCTCCGAGGATGACAGATTTGCGCTATGCACTGCCAGCGCAGCCGCTTAACCTATTTAATAAACGCACGCGCGCGAGGACTACCCATGTTCTGTGCGCAGCCACACCACATGCAGTCTTTTCCGTGTAACCCCTGTCTTCCGTGGCCCCTAAACCCCTCTCTAATCATTAGTGTAAAACAACTATACCCTTTTTGAGATTGAAAAAGGCTTATTTTGAAAACGCATATTAGAAGCCTTAATTTTCAATAAGGACGAAACACTAAAAGAATATGGTACCATATTGTGATAGAAAATGGTACCATATTGACTGGGAAAATGGTACCATATTGCTGGGGAAAATGGTACCATATTCTTTGAGTAAATGGTGCCATATTCTTCGGCAATATTAGCCTTTTTCAAATTCAAAAAGGCTATGATTCAATTTCAATATTAGCCTTTTCCATTTTGAATATTAGCCTTTTTCATTTCAGCGTGGGGAGAAACCACAAAATACTCAAAAAATACTGCCAGCGTGTCCCTTTGTCTCTATTATCGTTGTTATCCCTCTTATCCCTTTGCCCTTGCCAGAGCAAGCCTTCTTCTCCATTCAATTTATGG
>JAGCML010000279.1 GCA_017646485.1 Kiritimatiellia bacterium | reverse complement strand
GCTTTTGCTCTTTGAGATTGTGTTATCGACCTTTGGTGAATGGACACGCCGCACCTTTGGGATTGAGATGGGGCTTGGCATGACGACAATCGTCATTGCGCACATTACCTTCTGCTTGAGTTATGTGACAATGGTGGTTTTGGGGCGTCTACAAGAATTCGATCGTTCGGTGATTGAAGCGGCTCAAGACCTCGGTGCAAGCGGACTTTACACCTTCTTCCGTGTCACGTAGCCGATTATTTCACCTGGCATTATTGCTGGTGCACTCTTCTCTTTCACGCTTTCCATTGACGATTTTGTGATTACCTTCTTCGTCAAAGGAGCAGGGGATACCACCCTGCCAATCTACATCCAGAGTGCAATGCGTCGTGGTACTCCGGCGGTGATTAACGCGCTCTCTGTGATCTTCCTCCTCATGACGTTCGTGTTAGTGTTTATTACGCAACGTCTTCTCTCCGATAAAAAGGAACTGAAAAAATGAAAAAACACACCTCCTTCAGCCGTTGGATGATGGCTTTATTTGCCGCACCGCTTTTGCTTTTGACAGCTTGTGGCGAACAGAAAGAAACACTTTACATCTACAACTGGGGTGACTATCTTTCTGAAGATGTGGTTCGTCAGTTTGAAGAAGAATTCAACTGTGAAGTGGAATTGGATGTCTTCGACTCAAATGAAGCAATGTATGCGAAGTTAAAGGCTGGCGCAAGTGGATATGATATCTTGGTGCCGTCGTCTTACATGGCTAAGCTCATGTATGCCCAAGAAATGATCCAACCGCTTGACTTGACGAAGCTTCCCGAAGTCCAGAAGTACTACGATCAGTCCTACGCACAGCTCTCGATTGACCCCGAGATGAAGTATTCGGTGCCGTATTTTGTGAGCTTCGTTGGCATTGGTTATGACACTGAACGCGTGAAAGACTTTAAGCCCTCTTGGCATATGTTTGAACGCCAAGACATTCACCGCCGTTGCTCTCTCTTAAATGACCAACGCGAAGTGATGGGTTGCGCGCTGAAGACCTTGGGCCACGATGTCAATTCTGTGGACCAGGCACACATTGATGCCGCGGTTGAACTCGTCAAGACTTGGAAGCGGAATATCGCCAAGTTTGAAGTCGATGATGCGAAGCGCGCACTTGCTTCTGGTGAGTTTTTCCTCATTCAGACCTACAATGGCGACATGTTGCAAGTGGCAATGGAAAAGCCCTCTGTGGCCTTCGTTATTCCCGAAGAAGGCACAACGGTGACCTTTGACAACTTCGTGATTCACAAAAACTCCACGAAGGTGGACTTGGCGCATGCCTTCATTAACTTCATGTATCGCCCAGAGGTCTCTGCCGCAAACATGAATGAAATTATGTATGTCTCGCCCAATACTGAAGCCGTCAAGCTCGTTGATGAACAGCTTCGTAACAATCCCGCCTTCTCGATTCCGGCCGATGTGCGTGCACGCTGCTTCCCCACGTGGGACCTTGGCGATGAAAATATTCGTTACATCAAGGCTTGGGACCGCATTCGCGCAGAATAAATCTGCGGAATAAAGCGTACGAATAAAAAATAAAGAAGCGTCACGAATACCGTGGCGCTTCTTTGTTGTGCTTAACCATGAATCTTAAGCAGCGGCGAAATCAGACTTACCAACACCGCAGGTGGGGCAAACCCAATCTTCGGGCAACTGTTCGAAGGGGATACCGTCATTTTCTGCAGGGTCATACACATAGCCGCAAACTTGGCAAACGTAGGTCATTTCATACTCCTTGATGTGGTTGTTAATGATGTTGTAATGATAACAAATTGTCTTGCATTAAAGTAGAAAAATCTTATTGTTTAATTAAAATATTGATAAATGCGTTCTAAGATGTGCATCCTGATATCCGATGATGGTAGCAAAAGATTATTAGGTGCATTTTAAATTGCGTGTCCGTTTTCCCCGGTTTCGAATGAATAAGTATAAAAAGAGAATTGATACATTCGAGATGTGCATCCGCATCGCTGAAGATAATCGCAGAAAACCATTGAGTACGTTTTATGAGAGGTGCATCGTGGATGCACCGTTATGCGCAGGAAAAAGAGTTGGGGGAATTAAAGTGCGCGAAGGGCGGCATGCATCCAACGCAAATCTCGACGGCGCATTGCTCGTCTTTCTTCTGGCGTGGCATCATCCGCATCGGTTAAGTGGTCGCAACCATGTGCGATATAGAGCACAACCTCTTCTTCGAAGGTGGTGGTCTTAAGCTTTTCAGAGATACGCTTCGCTTCGTCCAGGTTCACATAAAGCTCGCCAATAAGGCCCAAAGGCTCGCCCGGGAAGGGCTCGTAGCGTTGGGTAATCACATCGGTTGGACCTTCATGACCAAGGATTGCATCATTGACTTCGGCGCTAATGGCATCGTGCACCAAGTGAATGATGACCTCTTGCCAAGGGTTTTCAGGCGCACTCCAACATTCCGCCGCATTTGCGCATGCCTGTGCAGCAGCCTGTAGGCGACTTTTCTTTAAGGGAGGCGTCAACTTGCCGTGAATCTTTAAGGTGACAATAGCCATGGCAGTAAACCAAAGAAGGATTAACGTGGAGAAATGCGTCAGATGCGTTCAAGAGATAGAGCGGAAGTGCAGTCACGTTAAACGCTTCGCGTGAAGTTTAAACGTTAACGCAAGCGTGCAAGTACTGCGCATTCAGCAGCATAGAGCGCTTCAACCGCTTCATCAGGCGTGGTGGCCGAGCGAAGCGAGGTTAAGATGTCGGTGTCACGAATCATCATGCAGAGACGTGCCAAAACATGTAAGTGGCGCATATTCTCATCGCAACAGACCAGGCAGAAGATGTCGGTGGGCGAATCGTCTTCTGCGCCGAACCAGATAGGTTTTCTTGCGCGAGCGACCAAGATAAAGGGTTCCATCACGAGGTAGGGCGCCGGATGGTGAGGGTGGGGAAGTGCAATGCCGCCAGGAAGGGCTGTGGAAGAGACGGCTTCACGTTCTTCTAACTGTGCTAACATGTCGGCGGGGTCACACAAAAGGCCTAAGGCATCAGCCTTGTCAACCAAATCACGAATAACGCTCTTTCGCGTCTTTGCAGTAAGGTCAAGTTCAATAAATTCAGCCTTGACCAACTTTGGCAAGAGAATGTCATCGCGAATGTTTTTGACATTCATTCGCGTGGAGTGGGTGTGCTCAGAGAGTAAGGTCTTGGAATTGAGAGAAAGGACTCTCGCCGATCCCCAAGCGGCTAATTCCGAGGCGGTAAAGGTGACTTCTGCACCTTGTTTCCGAAAGGGTACCTCATTGTATTTCACCGCATCCCGAAGGATTTGTTCTGGCACACCCAATCGAGCACAAGCGTCTTTAAAGGAAATTTGACTATGCGGCATAAGAATGTATTAGGGTTCTTCCGGAATCGGAATTACGAGGTTGTCATTTTCATCCGACGCAGAACCGTCTACTAACAGAGCTGTGACGCCGGGATGTCCTGGACGATTACGAGGGACCTGTAAAAAGGCGACGTTGACCTTAGGGTCTGGCAATTTTGCCCCTTCTTGTTCCCTAATTTTACGCATCTGCTGATTGCCACCGATGCTCATTTTCCAGTTCGTTTTTCGAACGATGGGATTGGCAATGCCATTCCAAATATTCAAGCCCACAATGGTAACTTGATTGTAGTAATTCGGGTCATAGACAAAGATGAGCACATAGTCTCTGAAGTCTATGGAAGGGGGCAGGGAGGTGGCTTCCTTCGTATAAAGGCCCCACATCTGCGTAAAGGTCTCTTGGTCATTAATAATGCCCAGACCTTTATGTTGATATTTTGAGGGGAGAATATCATCAAAGAATTCCACAGGAATGTCTAAAGACTGCGTTTCACGAACGGCATAACGTTCGGTGCGCGCTGTCTCGTCCAGGTAATCACCCATCGTTGCCGCACATCCAACGAATAGCGCCGCACACACGGCGAACGAAAGGGTAATCAACCGAGTAAACATGTGTGGAATCCTTTTTGGATTAATGGCGGAAGCTACGCTGACCCGTGAAGACCATCGCAACATTATGTTCGTTGCAGCAGTCAATCACATCCCAGTCACGAATTGCGCCACCGGGCTGGATGATAGCAGAGACGCCTTCCTTAATGCCGACCATAGCACCGTCACGGAAGGGGAAGAATGCATCGGAGACCATGCTGGAGCCCATCAAGCCGCCACGCGTTTCCTTGGCAAAGCCATCACAAGCAGCAATCTTTGCGGGATCGGTCAATTCATTGTAGGGCGTGCCATAGGTTTCGCGAGCAAAACGGTCAGCGGTCTTACGATAAGCCTTGTCGCGAGCAATTTCTGCCACACCGACGCGATCCTGTTCGCCAGTGCCGATACCCACCGTAACGCCATCCTTAACGAAGAGGACAGAGTTCGAGGTCACGCCACTTTCAACCAACCAACCGAAAATGAGGTCGTCCATTTCCTGCGGGGTCGGTAGACGATTGATACGATGGAGAACACCATCCTTCGAGGTGATTTCGGGATGAATCAAACCTTCGGGTGTGCGTGCTTCAGGGAGATAGCTCAACTGGGCGATTACGCCACCGTCCATCATGCTCTTGAGGTCAAGGAAGCGTTCGGTAGCATACGTTTCGAGACGTTCCATTGCACCAATCTTCATTACGCGCAGATTCTTCTTGGCGGCGAAAAGGGTAAGGGCGTCTTCAGTGAAATCAGGGGCGATAACGACTTCTGCATAATTCTGCGTGATCAGTTCTGCAGTTTCCTTATCGCAGGTGCGGTTGAGCGCAATGCAACCACCGAAAGCGGCCAACATGTCGGCCTTATTGGCACGATCATACGCTTCTGCAATGGTGGAACCCTTTGCCACGCCGCAGGGATTATTGTGCTTCACAATGACAGCACAG
>JAGCML010000278.1 GCA_017646485.1 Kiritimatiellia bacterium | reverse complement strand
GTCGAGGACAATTCCAAATTGCCCGACTTATCCAAGACTGCATCGGTCTTCACCGTCGTCGTGTGATCTGCAGGATTCGGAACAGGCGTCACCAAGAGCGTTTCGCCTTCAGGACGCGTCACCAAGTAGGTGCAATCGCTCAAATACGCCGGCAATTCTGCACGTGCAGTATCATCGGTGGGGTCCATCAAACGATAGTTGCGTTCGCCTTCATCAATCGCAATCACGGCGTGGTTGAAATAGGGAATCGGCACTTCGCGGTCGCGTTGAGAGCCAGCATTAATCAAAACAGGGAAAGCATTAAAACCTGCTTCGCGCAACATTGCCACCAACAATGCGCCCTTATCACGGCAGACGCCATAACGATTATCAAAGGTGAGCGACACGTCGTGGGGTTCATAACCCGGAGCCGTGTCTTCAGCAATAATGCCCATGTAACGGATTTCCTGCGCCACAAAGCCGAACAGCGCAGCGATTTGGTCTTCGCGAGACTTGCCTTCGGTCAATTCCTTCACCTTGGCCGTAATCGCAGGCGTCACCTTCATGTGAGGGGCGCAGAGGTCCCAATACCACTTCGAAAGTTCTTCCCAAGTGGCAAAGGTCGACACCACGACGCGTTGCAACTGCGTTATTTCATCGGGCATATTTTCTTCAGGGAAGGTCTGCGGCACATTGCGCGCTTCCCAACAATACTTGATGCCGCCGTTTGAGAGCGTTTCCTGGCTCACCTTAATCGTGCCAGGCACTTCATCCAAGACCGCCATGCTCTTTAAGGGCAATTCCTTCGGCGCAACAATCGTCAACTTCGCATAGGGCAAAGGCGACTCCATGCTCTCAAAGGTGTCAAAATCCATGTAAGCATCGGGGATGCGCGGACGCATCGTGTGCTGCACCATCACGAAGTGAAGCGTCTCATCCTTCTGAATCTGAGGAATCGTCAACACCACCTGACGCGAATTTTCATCGTAAATATTTTCATCGTTTCCGTCATTCGAGGAAACATCCTTTACATTCGCCTTCAAGTCCACCGGCAGAATCGACCCATCTGCACGGATGACTTCGGCCAAATGGAATTCGCTTTCGCTGAATCCCTTCTTGTACCACATCGGAATCTCATGTAATTCCTGTGCACCACCCTCCGTGAAAGCCTTAATCCACCATTCAATCCAGAGCGTACTCGAACCATCTGGTGCGTACTCCACATAACGCGCTTGGGCAAATCCAAACGTACGAGCATCCGGCGCCATTTCACGAGTGACTTCACTGGCCTGCTTCAGCATTTCCTCGCGATTCAACATCTCGGGCATGGGCGCAATTGCATGTACGGATTGCACCAACCACATCGTCAGAAAAGCAAGGGAACAAATTGACTTTAATCGCATCTAAAACTCCTTTATTTTTTAACGCCTAACAGTATAGCGAATCTTCATCCCCTGCGACAGCATTTCCTACAATAAAAATAAAGAACACGCCTCTCTTGTTTCTCCTCGTATGCACTCAGCAAAGATCCACTTGAGAAAAGGAGATCCTTTCCATCAAGACTCCAAGAGACCGCCCACAATGGTGGGGGCATAGCCTTTTTAATCAAAGCGCAGCATTTCGTGGCACC
>JAGCML010000277.1 GCA_017646485.1 Kiritimatiellia bacterium | reverse complement strand
CCCAGCGGAACCACGTCATCGTGTCGGGCGTGTAATCATACAGCATGATATAAAGATAAATCACGCCACAGAGCGGGAAGGTCATCGCCGTGCGGAATTTCCCCAAGAAGGAGGCCGCACAGTTGGCTCCATAGAGCGAACCCACCGAACGCAAGAACGTCACCCACTGGTCGCGCAAGAGATAGAGAATCGTCAGCACCACCATGAAGAGCGCATGCCAGCGCTCATGGGGTTGGCCAATGGGGAGCAACCACAAGAGCGTCGGGAACACGATGAGATAAAACACCTTATCCATCAAAGGGTCACACATCGCACCGAACTTCGTGACCACCTTCCACTTACGCGCCAACGCGCCATCAAAGAGGTCTGTCAAAGCCGAGAGCGTCAGAAAGACCAAGGCAACCCAAGCCATCAAAGATGTCGGCTCTTCGCCCACCTTCGCCACTAAGGCGCGTTGCGTCAACCACCCATGCACAAGTGCCAAGACCAAGAAGGCCAAAATAAACGGCACACGGATGAAGGTAATGGCATTCACCACCAGCAGATGTAACTGTCGCAAGCTCATTCTACGCTCCTCTTATCGACTCTTCTTTGCACGCTTCTGACGTACAGCTTCGTACATCACCAAGGCCCCCGCCACGCCAGCATTCAGGGATTCCACCTGACCCGACATGGGGATGTAACCAATGAAATCACAGGTCTTACCAACGAGATTGCCCAAGCCCGCACCTTCGCTACCCACTACAATACCGCAGCGGCCACGGAAGTCAATGTCGGTGTATTCCTTTGCCGACTCATTCAAGTCCAAGCCAGTCAACCACACATTGCGCGATTGCAATTCCTTCATCGCCTGCGTCAAATTGACCACATGCGCGATTTGCAAGTGCTCAGAGGCTCCCACCGAGGCGCGAACCACGGTTGGTGTCACCAAAACACTGCGATCTTCGGGGATAATCACACCGCAGACGCCGCACGCTTCAGCCGTACGCAATAAAGAACCCAAATTCTGCGGGTCTTCAATGTGGTCTAAAAGCAAAACAATTGCTTCTGGATCATCCTCTGCCGCAGCATAGATGTCTTCTGCACTCACATAGGGATAACCACCCGCCTTCACGGCGCAACACTGATGGTTCACCTGACCTAAAATGCGATCGCACTCGCCACGCTGCGCCGCTCGCAAGGGAATGCGTCGCGCATGGGCAATGGAAATCATCTCTTCGACCTCATCTGTTACAGGACCCGAAGGAACGATTAATTCCCAAATTTCACGTCTACCGGCACGTAACGCCTCCAAAACAGGGCGACGACCGTAAATCCAACCTTCTTTTCGCTTTTGCTTCTTTTCCATAACCCCATTAGTATACCAAAGATAATCCCACACGCACACGCGTATACATTAATAATTAAGGAAAGGAGTCCTCTACTACACAATGAGCCCCCTCTAAAAACAAAAAAGAACAACCCCTAAAAACAAAAAAATCCCTGAAGTTAAACTTCAAGGACAATCCCTAAAAACTGGCGGAGAGGGAGGGATTTGAACCCTCGGTACCCACAAGGAGTACACAAGATTTCCAGTCTTGCGCCTTCGACCACTCGGCCACCTCTCCTGAAAAATGTAGGGCATATTATGCCATATCCTTTTTTTAAAAGCAAGCACTTTTTTAAAAAATCATTCTTTTTGGTCCAAGTTCCAAGTTCATGAACCAATTTTCTCCTAAAAATCCCTCCTTTTATAAAGTAATCATCGTTTAAACCACAGAAGACGGATGGATGACACAGAAAAAGGACTGCCAGCGTGAAGGACTGCATGTGGATTTTAACACTAAGAACACGAGGAGATGCGTCGAGCTTTTCGTAACACTAGGCTTCGCCCACGAAAAGCCAACGCATCTGCGAAGCATGTAAAGCACTGCCAGCGTGAAGGAATTAAACCACGAAAAACTCGAAAAACTTTAAAAAGGACTGCGTGTATTTTTTAACGCAAGTACGCTATCTCTT
>JAGCML010000276.1 GCA_017646485.1 Kiritimatiellia bacterium | reverse complement strand
TGTTTAACCACGAACGAGATCGCAAAGATCCGCGGGGGAAATTATTTTAGGGCGAATATCGACACGCCACTTCGCATATTCGCGTTTCACCAAGGGCTCAATTTTATCTGTTAAGACCAAAATGGGCACCAATGACAAAGAAGGGTGACGCTGAATCTTGCAGACGGCATCAATGATTTGCTCGTCAGGCAAGTCGCCATCAAAAAGAATGCGAGCAGGCGTTTTACCTGTGGCGAGTTGCTCTGGAAGCGTTTTATTGAGAGCGGCGGTTTGGAAGACGTGTCCAATTGGGGAGAGTTTTGCGGTGATGTCTTCCACAAAGTGAGGACTGTCAGAGACGATAACCGTATTGGGGGATTGCGACACTGGGAGTGAAATGGTGATGCGTGTGCCGTGCTGCGTTGCAGGGACCGGAGACTCGACCTTGAATGTGCCCCCATGCAACTCTGTAATCTCACGCACGATTGAGAGCCCAAGGCCAGTGCCAGCGATGTGTTCTCCCACTCTAAAGTAACGTTGTGATACACGAGGTAATGCATGGGCAGGAATGCCGATGCCATTGTCATCAACTTCAATCTTTACGAATCCATTTTGTTCATAAAGACGTGCGGTGATACATCCATTTTCGGGGGTGTACTTGACTGCATTGGAGAGGATGTTGAAGAAGACGCGCTCTAACTTGTGGTGATCTGCATAAACATAACGTTCACAATCATAAGGAAGCAATTGCAACGTCTGATGTTTTGTTTCTGCTTGAATTTTGAGTGCGTTGATTGTTTCAGCAAGCAATCGACCTAATGGGATATAGTGACAACGCAACATGAGCGTGCCATTTTCCATTTGTCGTAAATCAAGTAAATCATTAACGGTCGTCATCAAACGTTTGACATCAACATGCAGACGCTCTAAGTATTCAACCGCCTTTCCAGGCAATGTACCGCAAATGCCACGGAGCATATTGGTGAGCGCATAGGACATTGAGGTGAGCGGCGTGCGTAATTCATGCGACACATTGGAGACGAACTCCATTCGATCTCGAATGGCAGCACGTAAGCGTTCGTTTGCCTCCTCTGCGCGTTGAAAACTTTCGACACGCGCAGAGATATCACGGATAGTGATTAAGTGGGCATTTTCAGAAAGGCGGTGCGCCACAGTCTCTGCCCAAAATTGACTTCCATCATGACGGGAAAAGCGACTCTCCACGACGACAAAAGGCACCGCGGTGAGACGTTCTTGAAAATAGGTAGGGAAGTCTGCTCCGGGTTCATTGTCGGAGGGGAAATCTGAAATTTTTCGGCCGACGAGGTCATCTTTGTTGAGCGCACGTAGGACTTCAACGGCACGACAATTACAGTCGACAATCTTAAAGTCGCCATCCGTTAGAAATGCAGCTTCATAAATTGCATCAAGGCTGAGCGGTGTTTGCATGTGCATTTTCTGCCGCGACTAAGGGGCGCTTTAACAGTTGGAGTGTGCCAGAAGAGATGAGATAGAGCAGAGGGCGTCCTTGCACCATGACAGGGGTGCCGTCGGTTTCATTCGCATCTGAAGCAACGATTAAGACCTTGCGTAACCCTTCATCGCTACCATCAAGATCAAGGGTAATCTTGAGTTGGGGCTGGTCAAAACCATAAGCGCTTAATTGTGTTTTCCCTAAGACGGCATCAGAGAGAACTGCTTCAGCTGTGAAATCAGTGAAAAGATTCAGCCATTTGGTTAAGGTCTCGTCCTGGATATAAAACTTTTGAGGGAATGCAGTATTCCACTGTTGCGTTTCAGCATTTCGCACAACAGTACACTGCAACACACCATTTTTCTCAACCGTCACCCGCTTGATGGTTGATTCAGGGAGTGCAAAGAGGGTGCGATTTAAGAGTTTTTGATTCAGTGTATTCAGCTCGAGTAACGCTTGGGGGAAGTTGTCTTTATTGAATGAATAGAGACGATTGGTGTCCATTCGGCGTGCCAAGAGTTTTGTATCAGATTCTTGATAGAACTTGACTTCAATGGGCTGTTTGGGCGTTTCAAAGGTAAAATGGATGGTGCAAATGAAGCGCGTTTCGTCAGGCGTCAGGCTTTCGGTGAGGTCACCTGGCAACGAGGTGAGTTGCTGTAAGAGCTGCTTAACTGCGACAGGGTTTGCAGGAAAAGCTGCCGGCGTCGTGAGTTCCCACTGATTATTGCGGAGATTCAAGACGGTGCGCTGTTTAATTTCTGTCGTTTTGTGGATGGTAATTGCGGTGGGATTCGTTGCATCGCCTAAGAAAGGAAGATTTAAGTGCGTGGTGACGAAGGGCCCTGCTTGCGTGAAGAGATCACGTACTTTCTCTGGGATTGAAACGATGGCCTGACGATTATCTAAAAGGCAGTAGACCTGTGTGGGATTATTGGGATCCTTTGCGCCGAAGCGAAGTTGGAAGGGATCGCTAAATCCCTTTGCACGAATCGTCACACGAATAGCAGAATCTTCGTCTAACCCATAGGGGATGAGCGCCGTTTCGGGGAAGATGGTTGAAGCGACATCATCGGGCAGGGGACGAAGGTAGTCTGTGATAATTGCGGCATTGGTGAGCAACGAGAGGGCTTGTTCGGCCTTCGCTTCATTGGGTTCAAAGGCAAACGGTTGGGAGACCGACCACTTACCTGTGTCACGTTTGAAGACTTTTGTAAAGGGAAGACGCGGTGCTCGCCATTCAATAGAGGTTAAGTTGGTCGTAGACACGGGTAGAATGGCGCGACTCCAAAGCTGACGTGCAGACACGGGTAATTGTTTGACGGTGCTGGTGTTGACTGCGACAAAGATATTGTTACACTGCGCTGTCATTTGGGCCACGTTCATGGGGGGAATTTCACCAAAGGTGCAGACCAACTGTTTTTCAGGGGTTTCCACAACGAGTTGACGCCCTTTGGGGATGGTCGTCGCATCAACATTATTAAGGGGCGTGACAACCTTGAGCGCTTGGATGGTGTCAAGCAGACGGACCACCTCTGCAGTGTCACAGCGGAAGCCTGTGTAAGGCGTTACCATTTGCCAAAACAACCCTTTTCGCTCAATTCGAAGTTGCTGCAGATGGCCCAACTCATTGGTAACATCCCACGTGATTGCGGTAATGGTTTCGGGTTGGATAGGGAAGAGAGGGTCGCCCGAAATGAGGGGTTGCACCGGACGAAACCGATGGGTTAATACCAAGGCCACCGTAAGGGCGATGACTAACGAAAAGAGGATAGAAAACGTACGTCCGAATCTCATGAGATTCTCCAAGTTGATAACTTAACGAAAAGGCAGAAAGCGAGTGGGAAAAGGAGGCCCATCACGAAGAAGTGTTTTCGCCACGCGGGACGATCGTAGCCAATAGTGAGCACGTGCGATGCACCACGTGCTCCGCTTCCAGAGAGCCCCGTCAACCAACGAATGGTATTGATGGCAATGTCTCGATTGGCAGAGGCATGATGCAAAACATAACGATTGTTGATGAAGGTTTCATCGCCTGCGATAACAATACGGCCAGGTCTAAAGCCAAGGTCTGTGCCGACA
>JAGCML010000275.1 GCA_017646485.1 Kiritimatiellia bacterium | reverse complement strand
GAACGTGCCGCCGCACGCGCTGCCAAGAACTGGGCAGAGAACGACCGCTTGCGCGATGAACTCGCGGCAAAGGGTTGGCAAGTGCGCGACTCGAAGGATGGTCAAACCCTCAAACCCTTGGCTTAACCATGGCACGTGGACGTTTTATCACCCTTGAAGGCCCAGAAGGTGCGGGCAAAAGCACGCACTTGAAACGCTTGGCCGAACAGCTCAAAGCGCACGGCATTCCCGTTGTGACGACGCGCGAACCCGGCGGTACGAAGTTGGGCGAAGCCGTGCGTGGGCTCTTGCAATTTGACACCGCTGGCGAAAGTCCTGTGCCGACAGCAGAACTCCTCCTCTTTCTGGCCAGCCGCGCCCAACTCGTTGATCACGTCATTCTCCCCGCATTGGAACGCGGCGAATGGGTGCTCAGCGACCGCTTCTGCGATTCCACCTTCGCCTATCAAGGTTATGGGCGCGGGATGAATGTCGAAGAGTTGCGCGCTATCAATCACTTTGCGACCCGTGGTCTCATGCCCGACTTGACGCTCTTCTTGGACATTCCGCAGACCGAAAGTCGTGACCGCGTGGCAGGCCGAAACGAAAAGGCCGACCGCTTCGAACAAGAACGCGACGCCTTTCATTTGCGTTTAGCCGAGGGATTCCGTGCCCTCGCCGAGCAAGAACCGCAACGCATCCGTCGCATTGATAGCACACCACCACAGGATGTCACCGCAGCCGCCGTTTGGGAGGCCGTGTGTCCGCTTCTCCCTACCCTTTAAACCTCATATTCCGAAAGACCCCTTATGAAACTTGACCCCACCAAACTCAAAGACTGGCAGATCGCTGAAGCCGCAGAAGAAACCATGCAGCCCATCGCAAAAGTGGCTGAAACGCTCGGCGTGCAACCCGAAGAATTGATTCCTTACGGCCACAGTTATGCCAAAGTAGACGCTCGTGCTATCCTCAAGCGCACGGGTGGCAAGCAGAAGGCCAAGTACATTGACGTCACCGCCATCACCCCGACGCCCCTCGGCGAAGGCAAGACCACGACCACCGTGGGCCTGCTCGAAGGTCTCGGTCGCCTCGGGAAGAACTGCTGCGGCACCTTGCGTCAGCCCTCTGGCGGCCCGACCTTCAATATCAAAGGCGGCGCAGCTGGTGGCGGTTTGGCCCAGGTGATTCCCTTGACGCCCCTTTCGCTCGGCCTCACCGGCGACTTTGACGCCGTGGAAAAGGCCAACAACCTCTGCATGGTGGCCCTCAACGCCCGCATGCAGCACGAACGCAATCACGATGATGCCTGGCTCGCCACGAAGGGCCTGAAGCGCTTGGATATTGATCCTGCGCGCGTCCAGATGCGTTGGGCGCTTGACTTCTGCGCACAGGGCTTGCGTCAGATTCGCATCGGCATGGGCGCTGGCACGCTCAACGGCTTTGAAATGGACTCCGGCTTCTACATCACCGTTGCCTCCGAAGTGATGGCCATCCTCGCAGTGGCAGCCGACCTCGCCGACTTGCGCAAGCGTATCGGCAAGATTATCGTGGCCTACTCCAAGGACGGCACACCCGTCACGGCCGATGATTTGGAAGTGGGCGGCGCAATGACCGCATGGCTCGTGAAGGCACTCGATCCCACCTTGATGCAGACCCTCGAAGGCCAACCCGTTCTCGTGCATGCTGGTCCCTTCGCGAATATCGCTATCGGCCAGAACTCTGTGGTCGCCGACCGCGTGGGTTGCGCACTCGCAGATTACCTCGTTACCGAAAGTGGCTTCGCTTCGGATATGGGCTTTGAAAAGTTCTGGAACATCAAGTGCCGTTGCTCTGGCCTCAAGCCCGATGCCGTGGTGCTCGTAGCCACCGTGCGCGCACTCAAGCGTCATGGCGGCGGCCCCGATGTTAAGCCCGGTTCGCCGCTTGACGAAGCCTACACCAAGGAAAACCTCGAATTGCTCGAAGCCGGTTGCCGCACCAACTTGCTCGCCCATATCGACATCATCCGCCGCGCTGGCATCCGTCCTGTGGTCTGCTTGAACCACTTCTACACCGACACCGATGCAGAAGTCGCCCTCGTGAAGCAGATTACCGAAGAGGCAGGTTGCCGTTTTGCCCTCTCCAAGCACTGGGAAAAGGGTGGCGAAGGCGCAGAAGAATTGGCCCAACAGGTCATGGCTGCGTGCGAAGATCCCGTGGATTTCGGTTACCTCTGCGACCTCTCCGAACCCCTCTCGGCGCG
>JAGCML010000274.1 GCA_017646485.1 Kiritimatiellia bacterium | reverse complement strand
TTCATCAGCAGCGACGTCTTCTTCAGCAACTTCTGCAACTTCTTCTGCAGGTGCTTCAGCTTCGTCGGCGACTTCTGCGATTTCTTCAGCAGGTTCATCAGCAGCGACGTCTTCTTCAGCAACTTCTGCAACTTCTTCTGCAGGTGCTTCAGCTTCGTCGGCGACTTCTGCGATTTCCTCAGCAGGTTCATCAGCAGCGACGTCTTCTTCAGCAACTTCTGCAACTTCTTCTGCAGGTGCTTCAGTTTCGTCGGCGACTTCTGCGATTTCTTCAGCAGGTTCATCAGCAGCGACTTCTTCTTCAGCGACTTCTGCAACTTCTTCAGCAGGTGCCTCAGCGTCATCGCTTGCAATCTCATCTGATTCTGCTGCAGGAGCTTCGTCAATCGCGACCTCCTCAACAAGATCTTCTAAGAGTGCGTCAAGACTCTCATCGTCCTGCGCAATGGCATAAACTGATGCCCCGGCGGCAAGTGCGCCGATCATGGCAAAGCGTACAAAGTGTGTCATAGCACGTTTTCTCCGCAGTTAGTTGGGCTGTTACCCTATCCAAATCGTGATGTTAGTATAACCCAACGCAAGAATTATTTCAAGTCAAAAACCGATTTATTCGCATTTTTCTGTATGCGAACCACTTTTTTATCTGCGTCAACGCTTAAAACTGCGTATTCTTCGCCCTTAATCTTGAACTTTGCGCCTGGTGCGACCGTTACTGGTTCAACGCCTGGCACATCAAATTCGAGTGTTGCGCGTTGTTCGAGGAGCGGATCACCGGGCCATTCAGGATTATTTGTGTCATAATAAACGGTCGTGACCTTCTTACCATCAGCGACACGCTTCAGGTCCACCGTGGAAACATCCACGATTCGCAACTGCTTGTGTTCACCGACGTAAAATTGTTTTTTGGGCAATTCGTTATAGCGTTCGAAGATGAAGCCCGTCTTACCGATAGGTTCGCCATCCTTTGCACGCACGGGCTTTGTGCCCAGATTGCCGTCTTCATCGACAGAAACGAAGGTGACCTGATAGTGCGACACCGTCTTACCATCAGCGTCCTTCGTGGAAGGAAGCTGCATCTTGCTGGTGGCACGAATGCGCAACTTCGTTCCCTGAATACCCTTCACGCTGATACGGGTCTCATAGCCAGGGTGGCTCTTGGGATCAGCCATATCCGTCTTTGCGAGATATTCTTCAATGTTGGTGAAGCCGTCATTATCCTTATCGAGGTCTGCATCATTTGCATCTTCAGGATCCATGGAGAGCTTCAATTCTTCCAAGTCAGGAATACCATCGCCATCGCGGTCAACTGCGGTGAGGTCAATCTTTTCTTCCTTCGGCTGCGCAGCGGCGCAGAAGGAACATGTTTCAAGCCCCCAAGCGATTGGCTTCACACACTTCACGCAGAGCAAACGGCGTTCAGCGGTGCCGAGGTTCGGCTGGTCAGGGCGTTCCTGCTTGGCGAGCAACATCGTTGCGTCAGGCTTTGCAACAGCGGCCACGAGGGCGAGATCGGCAGTATTTTCCAAGGGGGTCAACTGCGAGGTGGAGGGTTGGCCAGCTTCGAGGTCAGCATCATACTCGCTGACTTCCTGTTGCAACTCCACCCCCTTCAATACTAAGAAGAGGAGCGAAAGCAAGAGGATGATGAGCACTGCGACAGCGGCGAGGCGGTCATAGTGTTTTAAAAATGGAGGAAGTTGCTTATCCATTGGGTGTATTCCTTCCGTTATTCAGCTGTTTCCGCGGCGGCTTCAGCAGGAGCAGCTTCTTCAGCGGGTGTTTCTGCTGGTGGCACAGAGTAGACCTCGAACTTCAAGGACACTTCCATGGGCATCGCATTTTCGGGATCGCTGATGAGACGTTCTGCAGGCTTAGCCGTTTCAAAGAGCGCGACATCCTTTTCGGGTTCTGCGGCCTGCTCTTCGTCCTTCTTGGAACGATTACGGCGTGCGGCAGCGGCCACGGCAGATTCGCGGCGCTTCACGATTTCAGCCACGCGCATCCGCAAATCCATCGGATTCCTAAAGGAGAGGTCGGTCACCACCACGAAGAGCTTATCTTCAGCGAGCGCATTCATGACCTTCGCAATGGTGGCGTAATTTGCACGGAAGGAGACCGAGAAGGCCTCTGCCGTAACGCCATCCTTTGCCAACTCATCAGGGAGTTGCACGCCGGTGGTTTCGGTCTTCTTCTCATCCTTTGCCGAACGGCGCGAAGAACGGCGCGCATTGCGCTTATTGGTCTCTTCAGCTTCCGCATTCTTGGCATCATCAAACATTTCACGCGTGACCTGCGTAATCGTGAGTGCGCCAGCATCTAAGAGGATGTCGCAGACATGTTCAATCACCGCGAACTGATAGGCCAAGCGCGGCACATCAGTATCCTTGGGGAGCTCGCCCTTCTGGACATAACGCCCGAATGCGTAATCCATCTCGGGTTCTGCAGCGGCAGCGGCGGCCTTTTTGTTCTTGGCTGCGCCATCAAAGATTTCCACGCGCTTAGCGTTCTTGCGTGCATCCAAGTCATGAATGGTATTTGCTACACGCGTCACGAACTGCGAAGGCGTTTCATCTTTCGGAAATTCCAAGTTCAGTTCAAGCAATTTCCGTGCGGCGTCTGCCACTTCCGTAGAGGTTGCTTCATCCTTTTTACGGATATCGCAGTTTGCCTTTGAAGGATAAGGGGTTTCGTCGTAGTAACTACGAATCTGCGACTCCGCCGAATCGCGCGCTTCATGCGCTTCGTTCATTGCGCCGATTTGGTTGAAGAGCCATGCAGCGAGTGCGATAATCACCGCACCGCACAAACCGGCTACAACGCCGAAAATCATCTTTTGTTTAGGATCCATAGTTGCTTACCTCCGATTGCGGCGGGTGTTTGCTTTCGGAGCTTCCACGCCTTTAAGTTTGGCAGTGATATCAAAAGAGGTCATCCAATCCACGCTCTGATTGATCTTGCTAATCGAAATATCCTTCACATCATCAGAGAAGATTTCCTGTTCAGCAAGGCGATCGGCGATGGTTTCAGCGATGGTTTTACCCTTCTTGACCAACTTCGGTTCCAAGTCCTTCCATGCAGAGACGGTGAGGTCTACACCCTGTAAGGCATCGTCCTGACGCTTTGCCTTCAGGCTTGTCACCCAGAGGCCATTCGGGACTGCCTTATCAATGGCGACCATCATGCCCATCCACTGACCACGACGCTTCAACAGCGTACGATAGGCATCTGCACGCGTTGCGGCAGTCTTTGCCTTACGGTCGATGGCATCATAACGATCCTTCTCGTTCTGGTAAGCACTGATACGATCTTCAATCGTTTCCTGTTGGCTCACATAGGCGACCTTCAAATTGTTCACAAAGAAGCACCACGTCACCAACGTTGCCACCATACCTGCGGCAGCCAAGCCTAAGAAGGGCAAACGACGACGGAAAACCTTACGTGCCACAATATCCTGCGACACGAGATTGATTTCCATCGGGCAGGTCAAACCGCGACGCAAAGCCAAGCCCACCAACACGGGCAAGGAGAAGGCGTCATGGCCAAACTGTTCTGCATCCACATGCGTCGGATAGGTGACCGACTGGAAGGGGTTGAGGAAGTCAACCGCAATCTGCAGCTTTTCTTCAAAGAAGTTCTGCATGTAGGGCAACTGCGCCGTAGCGCCAGTCAAAAGCATCTGCGAAGGAGCGCTACCATCCTGTTGGCTGCGATAGAAGGAGATCGAACGTGCGATTTCAGCGTTCAAGCGCGTCATCACATTACGAATCACCTTTGAGAGGCGGTCCATATCCGGATCATCCACTGCGAAGGCACCGCCCTGCGCCACCAAACCGCGTTCGCACTTCAACACTTCCGCCTCTTCGGTGGAGATATTGAACGCCTTAGCGATTTCTGCGGTGATGGTATTGCCCGCCACGGGGATGGAACGATAGAAGATGCGATCCTGTTCCACGAAGACCAAGTTCGTGCAACGTGCCCCCACATCAACCACCAGCGTGCAACCCTCCATTTCAGGATAGTTAAAGCGCACAGCGTTGTAGAGCGCAATGGGTGCCACATCCACCAATTCAGGTTCGCAACCCGTATTCAACAGCGCACGCGTCACGGCCGTAACCAACGCCTCACGCGCAGCCACAATCATGACATGCTGTTCGCCAGCTTCGGGAGCACCGACCAACGCACGAGAGAAGATGGCTTCATTCAACGGGAAGGGCACATTTTGTTCCACTTCGAAGCGAATCTGCTCATCCATCTTCTCTTGGCTATCTGCGAGCACCTTCACGAAACGCGGGAAGGCCATCTGACCAGAGAGTGCCACATAGATGCGTCCAGCACGAATGCCGGCCCCTGCCATCATCGAGCGTAAGGTCTGCTCAATGTCAATACTAAAGGCTTCGGGATTCTCTGCGCCACCTTCAGGCAATTCCCCGAAAGTATAGCGCAAGAGGCCGGGTCCGCGACCGGACCTGACCTCAAACTCGGCAAGCGCAAGACGCGTCGCGCCGATATTCAGTGTTAAAATACGTTCCATAAATTATCCGTATTGTTCAGAACATTCAAGAGACTTATTTGCTCTTCACCTGGTCATAGTACATATCGCCAACCATGACGAACGGCGAATTCGAGCGATCACGCAAGATGCCTTCCACCTTCGTTACAGAAGGAGCCTTGTTCTGGATGGATTCCCACCAAGCCACCTTTTCCTTTTTGGGACCAACCAAAAGCGAGGCAATTTCCTTACCGTCAATCTTTGCGCCGCCCACAGCCTGCGTGAAGATTTCACCCTGCTGGATACCATCCACCTTAATCTGCACCGAGAAGACCATCGGCTTACCATAGACAGCCACCGAGCTCGGAGGCACCACCACGGCGGCATAGTGTTCGCGATTCGGCGTAATGCTCGTGTAGGTGACGGTTTCAGTGAGCAACACATTCAACTGCTTCGGAGATTCCCAACCGATTGCACCGCCAGCCTTGTCAGCATTCTTCTTCACCATACCAGCGAGCTTGGACTGGGTCATATCATAAAGCACCGCATAAGTGATTTCCACTTCAGGAATCACGAGGATGGGCATCTTCTTACCAGCAGCATCAGTGCCGATAGGATCCACCTTATAAGCCACTTCAAAGTAATGCCACCCCTTCACGCCTTCCTTCACATAGCTGCCCGAGTGGTTAATCTTCATCTTCCACTTTTCTTCAGTCGTTGGGGCCACTGCGAGATAGTCACTATCGCCACCCAGCGTAGTAATTTCCTTAATTTCAAGCATTTGACCGGGCTCCGACTTACCGCCGCCGGCATTGCCACCCTTTCTATTTCTGCTCTGTGCCATAACAGAACTCGCACAAAGTGCAACCAATAAAACCATCATCCATGACTTCATCTTTAGGCTCCTTTCAGGGGATTCATCCCTATACCATATTGACAAAAGACAGTATAACTGTATTTTTTTCATCCGTCAAGACTTCTACTACGCTTTTCTACACTTTTTTACAGGAATCGCAGTCCTCTTACGCAACACAATACTTTACATACAAAACAATATCTCCACAATTACCTAATATCTCTTTGCCGTCTAATACACGTCCCCTCACCTACTAATAATAATAACTTTTTAATAATTGTGCGCTTTCCCAATATCTCAACACACCCATTTGCGACCTTCTTGAAATACACACCCTCGCGTTCCCGTTCTTTTGAAGAATTTGTCTCTTATCGCATTCTCCCTCCGTTCTAAACTCTCATGCCACAACTTAATACATCTGCGTAACATTCTTAGCGCCCCACTTAACGCTTCATTTACAGTTTTTATACAACTCGGTCCACAGAAATATCACCTAAAAATCACACGACAAACTCAAGTTCTCAAACCTTATGCATAATGAACATTTTAAAAATCACGCAGTTCACTATAGCCATAGCGAATTGCGCCCTCTTTTACGACGATCCGTCACGATAAGTTGGGATTCCCCAATCCAATCTTAACCCAATCAAATTAGAAAAACATTGAGAACGGTTTCTTGTTCAACAATTCTTTCGCATATTCATTTCCTTGCGCAGCAGACTTTTTCATCCAATACGCAGCCTTTTCAAGGTCCGCCTTCACTCCACGCCCGTCAAAATAACAGAGCCCAAGCATCAATGAGGCTTCTGAATCGCCCAATTCCGCAGCCTTCTTAAGGCAGTTAAACATCGCTTTTTGATCTCGATCACGATAGTATCCAGCCAAGTTCATTAACGCACTGACATTATCCTGTTGCGCAGCCTTTTGATACCACGTGATGGCCTTTTCCATGTCTACTTCTGTCCCCTCGCCAAAGTGGTAACACATAGCAAGATAAGCTTGCCCATCTGCATTTCCCTGTTCGGCCGACTTTTGAAACCATTGAAAAGCCAAAGCTGAATTTTTAGAAATACTATCTCCACCTTTTATGTAGCACCTTCCAAGTTCATTTTGTGCTAACGCATCCCCTTGTCCTGCCGCTTTTTCTAACCATTCTACAGCCTTCAGACCATCCCTTTCAACCCCCTCTCCGTGAAGATAACACAACCCTAAATTACACTGCGCAAATAAATACCCCTTTTCAGCCGCTTTCTGATACCACTGCACGGCCTGCACGACATCTTTTGGCACCCCTAATCCTTCATAATAGCAACGTGCCAAATTGAACTGAGCCTGAGGAAGATCTTGTTCGGCAGACTTTTGAAACCATTGAACCGCCTTTTCAACATCCTTTGTGACGCCATCTCCATGCTGATACGCAACACCTAAGCTATATTGCGCCTTCGCATGTCCCTGTTCTGCCGCCTCCTGCCACCACTTCACGGCTTGTTCAGCATCACGGGCTACACCCTCTCCATGAATGTAACATTGCGCCAACTCAAACTGCGCCGCAACATCCCCTAAATGCGCACGCTGTTCTAAGTCATTCTCACTGTCATTACACCCTGCCATAACGAAAAGAAAAGCCAATAGA
>JAGCML010000273.1 GCA_017646485.1 Kiritimatiellia bacterium | reverse complement strand
GATGCTGAGACAAAGACCGCTTGTGTGGTGTTTGCATCAAAGAGCGTTAGGCGCATCTCAGCGCGAAGGCTTGCGGGAAGGCCTGCGCAGATGAGGGACGCAATGAGGGCAACTTTTACATGAAATTGGCGCATTGAATCAGTCTCCAGGTTTGGGGCGAATGCGTGTGCGAAGAGGGCAAAGGGATAAAAAGAAGCGCAGACAGGTGCAACCGTCTGCGCGACTTCACGGCGAAGACGGCATGCGTTAATTGATGCCCAACTTCTTCTTCGTCTTTGCTTCCAGCTTCTCCAGCTTGGCTTCAATCTTGGTCTTGTCGGTGACATTATCAATGAAGACACCGCCATCAAGATGTTCTAATTCATGTTGGACGGCGCGTGCGAGTAAGCCATAAGCCGTGTAGGTCTGACGTTGGCCATTGATGTCGGCGAAGGTGAACGACACCTTGTCAGCACGTGTGACGGGCGCATGAATCGAGGGGAAGGAGAGGCATCCCTCTTCGTCGGTTTGTTCGCCTTCCTTCGAGAGGATTTCGGGATTAAACATCACCAGTGGCATCGGAATTGTGGCGTTGACCTCCACGTACTCTTCCTTTTCTGCATCTTCTGGGACGTCAATCACGCAGAGCTTCTCGCTTCGGCCAATCTGCGGAGCGGCGAGGCCCACGCCATTAGCCGAGTACATGGTTTCAATCATGTCGATGGCCAAATGGCGTAATTCCTCTGTGATTACTTCCACAGGCGTGCAGGGCTTCCGAAGGATCGGATTGCCCCAATGGCACATCTGCAAGGGTCCGATTGTCTTTGCCATAGCGTTACTTCACCGGTACGAGACGATCCGTGCCCATGTAGGGGCGAATAGCTTCAGGCAACAAGACCGAACCGTCGGCTTGTTGGCACTGTTCGAGGATGGCAATCATCAAGCGCGGCAATGCCACGCCAGAGCCATTGAGCGTGTGGACGAAGGTGGGCTTGCCATCAGCGCCGCGATAACGGATATTGGCACGACGCGCCTGGAAGCTTTCGAAGTTGGAGCAACTCGACACTTCCAACCATGCCTTCTGGCCAGGAGCCCAGAGTTCGATGTCATAGCACTTAGCAGCAGAGAAGGAGATGTCGCCCGAGCAGAGTTCCAACACGCGGAAGTTCAAGCCCAAGCCCGTGAGCACGTCTTCTGCATCCTTGACCAAGCTTTCCAATTCATCGTAGGAGGTCGAGGGTTCAACGAACTTCACCATTTCCACCTTGTCAAACTGGTGCACGCGCAGAATGCCGCGCGTATCCTTACCTGCAGAACCCGCTTCACGACGGAAGCAAGGCGTGTAAGCCGTCATCTTAATGGGGAGTTGGGCGGCGTCCAAGATGTCATCGCGGTAGTAGTTGGTGACGGGTACTTCGGCGGTGGGAATCAACCAGAAATCATCCACTTCGCAGTGATACATGTCATCCTGCATTTTCGGCAATTGGCCCGTGCCAATCATGGATGCGGTATTGACTACGAAGGGGGGCAACATTTCAGTGTAGCCTTGTTGCTGCGTGTGCAAGTCCAACATGTACTGGATTAAGGCGCGCTGCAACTTTGCACCCTGGCCGAGCAAGATGGGGAAGCCGGTGCCCGTCAATTTCACGCCACGTGGGAAATCGAAGATGCCGAGCTTTTCGCCGAGAGTAATGTGGTCTAAGGGTTCAAAATCAAAGACGCGTTCTTCGCCCACATGGCGCACGTCGCGATTGTGCGAACTGTCGGGGCCGGTGGCGATATCCTTGTTTGGCACATTGGGAATGCGCAACATCGCTGCGCGGAATTCTTCATCCACCGAGCGGATTTCAATATCCTTTGCGGCAATCTCATCACCGAGTGCACGCATTTCTTCCTTGATGGCGGTCACATCTTCGCCTGCCTTCACGCGGACGCCAATCGACTTGGAGACTTCGTTGCGCTTCGCCTTGAGCGAATCAACCTCTGTCACCAGTGCACGACGCTGACCATCGAGTTTAAGCACTGCATCTACCAACGCCGGGTCCATCCAACGGCGCTTTAAACCTTCACGAACTTCATCGGGAGTTTCACGTATACGCTTAATATCAAGCATTTTAGCCTCTTTTCGTTATTCCCTATTATTAAACCACATTTCCCGTGAAATGGGAAATAGAATCCACGCTTTTACCGATAAAAACGTATTTAAAACGCACTTTTATCTAAAAACACTTCCTTTTAAAGGAGGGAGAAGGAAATGTGTAAATTGAAACAGATGCAGCGCACGGGTGTTTTGATGCACTGGGATTTCTTCGTGGCGCTTGAAAGTGAATGTCAAAGGGTAAGCCCAGATCCTGAATACGTGTTGTGCCGTAGGGCATGTGGGAGAGGGAAATACAAAAAAAGAAAGCCGACTTCTCAGTCGGCTTTTAAGAAATTGGTAGCGGGAATAGGATTTGAACCTATGACCTTCAGGTTATGAGCCTGACGAGCTACCTGGCTGCTCAATCCCGCAATCAGGGAGATGGCGCGCCTCGGTGGATTTGAACCACCAACCTTCTGATCCGTAGTCAGATGCTCTATCCAATTGAGCTAGAGGCGCTTAAAACGAGGCATATTATAGTACAATAAAATTTTTAATGCAAGTACTTTTTTTAATTTTTTTAATTTTTTTTTCATTTTTCTATTTTTACCCTTTAAAAATCCCCTCCTAATACGCGCGCGCATTTATTTATTATTGTAAGGCTACTACGCTATAGGAATGCATGTGGGGCGGTGCCCAATTGCGAATGATGAATGCTGAATGATGAATGAGCGGCTGCGCCGCAGGACTATTGAAGGTTAACTGTTGACTGTTAGCTGTTGACTGACAGTTACGCCTGCGGCGTGCCAAGCATGTAGATTCAACACTAAGAACGCCAGGATGCGTCGAGCTTTTCGTAACACTAGGCTTCGCCCACGAAAAGCCAACGCATCTGCGATATGTGTGCAAAGGACTGCATGTGGTTTTTAACGCAAGGACGACGGGGGCTATGCCACAGTGGCGTGTAGGCGTTCTTTTGAGCCTAGGAAGGGCGACAGTTTATAGCCGGGGGTGAGCGTAGCGTTACCCCCGGTAAATGGGTAATAATAAAAATCCCCCTCCCGTGGGAGGGGGCAGGGGGAGGGGATTTGTGAGCG
>JAGCML010000272.1 GCA_017646485.1 Kiritimatiellia bacterium | reverse complement strand
GCTCAAACCAAAGGAACAACTCCTCTGGGCGGGCAAACCCATTCCGCGCGCCTTTACCGAATTCACCACCCACGCGATGCTCTTCGGCATCCCGTGGAGCTGTGGCGTAGGTTGCATAATTGGTTTGGTTTTATATGACCTCTTCTTTGGCGACGCGAACGACCCCATCACCTTTAACGGCACCAAAACCACCATGGGCGCAGTTTCCATTTTGGGTAAAATAGTACCGTGCGCCTTCTCTGTGCCCTTTATCGCCGCTGGCATTGGCTTGGTCTTTGCACCCCTTTGGAAATACCTCATCATGAAGGGGCGCGTTTACGCAGTCACGACCAAACGCGCAATGATTGTCGGACGCATTCGCACCCAGTCCTGGCGCGCATCTGAAATGCAATTTATTCGACGTACTAGCACCGACGTTCACTTCGTCTACTCCCCAGTCGAACACAACGGTCATCATCCCCCTATCGGCTTTGAAAGCCTCTCGGCGAACGATTTGGATGCGGCAGAAGCCGCACTTCACAAACTACATCCTCAGAAATTCCCCGACCCAAATGAAGAAAGGAAAAAATACCCCTATGCTTACTTCCGATGAAACGCAACGCCTCCAAAACAAGCTCGACCTCAATGAACAACTCCTCTGGTCGGGCAAACCCATCCCCCGCGCCTTCTCCAAGAGTTCCATCGCAGCCATGATCTTCGGTATTCCGTGGTGTGCGATTACAAGTATTGTCGGTGGCGCTTTCTTGAGTTCTGTCATCTTTGGCGACCCCAATGACCCTGTGACCGTCAATGGCACGAAAACAACCATCGGCGAAGTCTCTATTTGGTTTAAAATCGGGATGTGTGCCTTCTTTGTGCCCTTCGTGACCATCGGCATCGGTATGCTCTTTGCGCCGCTCTGGAAGTTTATCATCATGACCGGGCAAACCTATGCCGTCACCACGAAGCGAGCTCTCATCATGGGACGCATCCGCACCAAGTCCTGGCGCGCCCCAGAAATCAGCTTTATTGACCGTTGCGACCGCCGTAATGGCACTGGCGATATCCTCTTCTCCTACTCCTCGGTCAGCCAAAATGGGCACCATCCCCCTATCGGCTTTGACAATCTCCCCGCCGAAGCGCTCACCCCTGCAGAAACAGCCCTTCGTCAACTCTACAACAAAGACTAATCCTTTTCCCTAACCCCAAAAGACAACCGGCAGGGTTCGCCCTGCCGGTTCACGTTTAAAGGAGGCCTCTGTGCCCTACTTCGCCTCCCCAAAACAAAAAAATCCGAATAGGAAAACCTATCCGGATAAATGATGGTGGGCTGTGCTGGACTCGAACCAGCGACCCCTACCGTGTGAAGGTAGTGCTCTAACCAACTGAGCTAACAGCCCGAAAACGCATTGAATTGTATCAAAACCTCTCTCACCAATGCAAGCACTTTTTAAAAATATTTTCATCTCGTAAAAATACCACCGCCTCCGAGCACACCCGCCCTGCGTTATCGTGGGTACCCACTGCGCCGGGTACTCTCATCTGAGCCAGCAGGGCACCCGCCCTGCGTTATCCCCGAGCGAAGCGAGTCGCCGCTCTCTCATTTGAGCAGTGCCGCACCTGCGGCACTATCACGCTCCTCCCTGGCACCGCCTTCCGTGAGTACCAGAAGCGCATCCACTGGATGCGAAGCGTGCAGGACTAAGTCCTGCCTGAGGGGTGCGGGGGCGAAGCCAGCCCCCACCTCTCCCGACTCCTCTAATCCACTAATCCACAGCGAGCCCCGCCCTGCGCTACCCAAAAAACAAACCGCCACGATTGGGGCGGTTTGTTGTTTGGAGGGTCGCGCGAAGCTTCATTACTGAAGGGCTGCTTCAATCTCCTGGATATCACGTGTATCCAAAGGCGTCAAGGTCGAACCGAGGGCCTCTTTGAGCTTTGCGAGGCTTCCTGCAGCAGCAGCCTTATTTCCCTGCTTCAAGGCGATCCAACAATCCACATAGCCCAAGCGTGCCCCTACGATTGCGGGCACTTCACCAGCGGCGACCGCCTTTGCGAGATAGTCACGCGATTTCTCCACGGCGGTACGCGCCTTTTCAGCCTCATCGCCACGCGCAAGGGCAAGTGCATACGTACCCCATGCCGCCCAATTTTCAGGCAACTGCGTCAATGCCTTAAGCGCGATTTCCTTTGCCAAATCGGTCTGCGGTGTACGTGCGAGGGCGTCAGCATAGTTATTTAAGAGGTCATTCGTCGGCTTTTCCATGCCCTCGACAGCAATGCGGAAATACTTAATCGACGTCTCCACATGGCCATCTTCCAAACGCTGAGAACCCACGATGAAGTTGGCGAACGGATGACGCGTATCTTCACGCAAGAGCGCCAAAGCGTCAGCTTCTGCAGATTCCTTATCAGCGAGGCGACGGTCAAATTCAAGGATTTGTTCCAAGAGGCCCTTCACATTCGGGCGAATCGCATAGGCGCGACGATACTGCTTGCGCGCATCATCCCAGAGCTTCGTTGCACGCTTTGCTGCATCTGCACGCGCAACGGCCGAGGGGATTGCGGTTTCATCCTGGGAGAGCTTCCAAGACTTATCACCCTCATACTGAGCCAAACGGCCTTCCAAGATGTGCAAGAAGTAGAGGTCGCGCTTTTCAGCCGTACGCTTGATATTCTGCAAGATGAAGCCAGAGGCGCGGTCGATATTGCCCTTTTCAATTTCGAGCATACCCAACATTGCCCAACCCACTGCTGAGTCCTTGTTATTGGACGTATAACGACCAATTGCCTTGGTTGCACCTTCCATATCGCCGATTGCCATCAAATAGGCTGTACGGTCGATATCCAAATCATCGGCATTGGCACCTGCGGCTTCAGCCTTTGCGAGCCACTGACCGGCTTCATTGGTCTTACCCTGCTGAATGGAGAGACGAGCCAAACCGCGAAGCGCGTCCACGTTATTCGGATTCGTCGCAATGGCCGCACGATAGTTCTCAATGGAGCGTTGCGTCTGGCCCTGCAATTCATAAACCGCAGCCACAACGGCCTTCACTGCGCCACTGCGAGGGTCGGTAGGGTCAAGCGATTCCTGTGCATTACGCAAGCCTGCGAGCACGGATTCCGGTGCAGCCG
>JAGCML010000271.1 GCA_017646485.1 Kiritimatiellia bacterium | reverse complement strand
CGACGGCGACCGCCACCACCAAAACCAAAGCCACCGCCAAAACCGCCACCGAAGAATTGGTTTAAGATGTCATTCAAATCGGCGCCGTGAGTGAAGTCACGATCGAAATTAAAGCCACCGCCACCCAAGGCATTCTTCATGCCATCGTGACCGTACTGGTCATACATGCGACGCGTCGATTCGTCAGACAACACTTCATACGCTTCGGAAGCCTCTTTAAACTTCTCTTCAGCCTCCTTATCACCCTGATTGCGGTCGGGGTGATATCTCATTGCGAGCTTACGATAGGCCTTCTTAATGGCTTCGGCATCGGCACTCTTTTCGACGCCGAGCACTTCAGAGTAATCGCGTTTTGCGGCCATAATGCTTATGCCTCCTGAACAGCTTCAGCGGGCGGTTCTGCTGGAGCAGGCGCACCGGCTGAGACAATCACCTGTGCTGGGCGCACAATCTTACCGCCGAGCTTCCATCCCTTGCGGAACTGATTCACCACGCATCCCTGTGCAATCTCTGCGTGGGGCAACATTGAGAGCGCTTCATGTGCCATCGGGTCAAACGTCGTCCCTGCAGGCGCATCAATCACCTCTGCGCCAGACTGTTCCAAAACCTTACGGAATTCGCCTGCAATCATCTTCACGCCCTGCACGAAAGGCGAGTCATCCTGCGCAGCAGAGAGCGCCATTTCGAAGTTGTCAAAGACGGGCAAGAGCGCGTTTAAGAGACGTTCATTTGCGCGAGCTGTGCGTTCTTCCAATTCGCGAGCCATACGCTTACGCATATTGTCAAAGTCAGCCATCAAGCGTAAGTGACGCTCTTTTGCGGCGGCCAAATCGGCCATTAAAGCTTCCACCGTAGGATTTGCGGCAGCAGGTTCTGCGGTTTCAGGAGCCTTTGCTTCCGTATCCGCCTGCGTTTCTGCCGTGGATTCAACCGTCGGTTCTACCTTTTCCTGCACTTCAGGATTTGCCTGTTCTTCAGTCATTTCAAAACTCCTTTCGGGCTCGCCCAACCGCCTTTTACTTTAGCGGCACTTTCATAACTGCTTCTACGCGCCCGAAAATTAAGTGATAATCGTCCAAAAGTATACCATAAATAAAAGAAATACGCGAATGCTTCCCCTCCCCCTGCGCTTCTGTGTGAAGTCTTTCGTCGTCACCCCTAAACAATGACAGGGGCCAACGTTATCGTGAAGGCACCCCTGAACAGTGGTAGACGACATTGTGAAGCGCGCCTCCGCACTTATTTGCGAGGCTGTTTCTCCTTGGTGGGGGGCGTTGCGCTCCCACGCGGTCGCCAAACCTTCACCTTCAGCGTGCGTCTCCCCCACTTCAGCGCTGCGCTATGCGAGGGAAACCAAAGGTCAATATGCGCATTTTTAATCGCACCCCCAGCATCTTCTCCCCGTGCATAACCATAGCCTGGCACATAAAAGACTGTCCCATAAGGGTAACGCGTCTTATCAACAGCCGCTGTGCCGTGACGCGTCTCGGTGCCCGTCGCAGTAATGCCGACCTCTTTCCGTTCCCCCTTTTTAGGGCCATAACTGTAGACTGGCATGCCTAAACGCCACCAACTCCGTTCCCAACCGCAACACTCCCCACAATCGCAGTAGCCTGTCACAAGAATCGTCTCCGTCACAGGCTTGACCCCGCGAGGTGGACGAATGCCACAACCGCTGAGCAAAAGCACAGCGGTTGCGACACTAACAAGAAAAATTTGTGAAAGGTTACGCATTTAGCGTGACTTATTCAACCGCCAATGCTGCAGCTGCAAGCGCACGACCTGCTTCACGGCACTTTTCAATCGTGGCCTCATCTGGCACAAAACGGCAGATAATCGGCGCAGAGATCAATTCGCAGTTCATCGCCTTCAAGTATTCCTGAGCCTCTTCGGCGCCCTTACTGGCCCAACCATACGAGCCGAAGGAGAAGGCCTTCTTGCCTGCAGGCTTCAAACCGCGAATGTAGGTCAACGCTGCTGCGACACGCGGCATCAAAGACTGGTTCAGGGTTGGTGTGCCCACTGCGAAGGAGGCGCAGTCCATCAATTCGGTGATGAGTTCGGTATCACCCACGGCCTTGAGGTCGAAGAGTTTAACAGTTACATCCGATTCCAATGCGCCCTCTGCCACAGCTTCTGCCATCAGGCGCGTGCTCTGCCACATGGTCGAGTAGAACACAATCACCTTCTTCGTGGGCTTGCTCACGTGCCAGTCCAAGTAGGCGGCAAGAATCTTGTCAAAGTGCGAACGCCAAATCACGCCATGGGACGGTGCCACCATCTTCAACTTCAAGCCCAACAACTTCTTCGCAGCCGCCGCCACAGGCTTTGCATAGAGCAGAACGATATTGGCGTAATACGTCTTCGCCTCTTGCATCACTTCGTTCAAATCGGCTTCGTCATCAAAACGGCAATAGGTGGCGTAGTGTTGGCCAAAGATGTCCATCGAGAAGAGGAGCTCTTCTTCCGGCAAATAGGTCACCATGCTTTCCGGCCAGTGACACATCACCGTGTCAAAGAACTGAAGCGTACGGCCGCCCAAGTCAAGCGTTTCGCCTTCTTTCACGACCTGCCACTTCCAGGAAGAGGTGTCAAAGTGATGCTCTAAGGCATCCTTGCACTTCGCATTGCACACCACAACAGCGTTCGGGCAAGCCGCCACCATCGCAGGCAAACCTCCCGCATGGTCGGGTTCTGCGTGGTTGCAAACAATGTAATCCACCTGGTCAAGCGCACACAAGGCAGCCACATGAGCCTTCAACGTTTCCACGTAAGGCGCCTTCACCGTATCGATCAAAGCGATTTTCGTCTCGCCCTTCACCAAATACGCATTGTAAGAAGAACCACGCTTCGTCTGATACCCATGGAAATCTCTCACCGGCCAGTCAACGTAACCGACCCAATTCACGCCTTTAACGAGTTCCGTATTCATCTCTCACTCCTTATTTCTGCCACTTAAGCGCAGTAAATTGTTTTCTTCATCACCGCGTATTTACGCAGTTTTACGAATGTCAATTGGAATTATACCATAATTGTAAAAGAGAAAGGAAATACTTTTTCTGCATTTTTAAAAATGTATACATTGGAGAAGAGAGAAGTGAGGAGTAAGGAGAAAGGAGAGAGGAATAAGAAGTGAGGCGGGAGGAAATGTGGGGCTTACGCAGCCCCACACCCCGCGGCAGGACTGAGTCCTACACGCTCCGCATCCTAACGGATGCTTTTACGGTGCTCACGGGAGTGGCTTCGCCATAGTGGAT
>JAGCML010000270.1 GCA_017646485.1 Kiritimatiellia bacterium | reverse complement strand
GGTGTTTCGGGTTTGGAACTCAATGTATCCTGCCCGAACGTGAAGGAAGGCGGCGCAAGCTTCGGTACGCGTGTGGAGACCTTTGTGGAGGTCGTCAAGCGCGTTCGTGCAGCAACGAAGCTCCCGATTTTGCCGAAACTCGCCCCGAATGTGCCGGATGTGCGTCCCTTTGTGCAGGCGGCTCAGGATGCTGGCGCAGATGCCGTGGCTTTAATCAACACCTTGCCGGCGATGGCGGTCGACTTGGAAACGCGTCGTCCCATTTTGGCCAACAAGGTGGGCGGTCTCTCTGGTGCGGGCATTCACCCCATCGCCCTGAAGCATGTGTATGAAGCTGCACAGGTGGCTACGGTGCCCTTATTGGCCATGGGTGGCATCTTCTCGGCGAAGGATGCGCTGGACTTCATTTTGGTCGGTGCGACAGCCGTCGCAGTGGGTACGGCGACCTTTATCGATCCGCTCGCACCCTTGCACGTCTTAGAAGAGATGGAAGCATGGTTGGATGCGCACGGGATTGAAGATGTGAATGACTTCCGTGGCACCTTGCGTGTGTAACAGAATTCATCTTGCAGCGACCGCGTCTGCTTGTGTCGCTGCAAGATGCATTTTAAAAAGATAAAGAAGGTGTGTGGTTGTGGCGGGAATGATTCCCGAGTGGTTTACGCAAGGGCCTGACGTTGAATTACAGGTCTGGCGAACACTCCAATCTCAATTATCCGCAACGTGGACGGTGTGGCATCATGTGGGGATGCAGACCTCCTTTGCGCCCCTGGAGATTGATTTTCTCTGTTTTTCACCTGAACACGGACTCCTTGCGATTGAGGTCAAGGGAGGCGATGTCACCCTGGAGAACGGGGTCTGGTTTCAGGATGGGAAGGCACTCAGGTGGAGTCCTTACCAACAAATCAATCGGGCTGGATTTGCCTTACGTGATTTCCTTTGTGAGGCCTTAGCGTGTCGAGCGTTGCCTTTTCCCTTTTTGAAGACCGTGTGGTTTCCCGCTGTCTCGCGTCCCCAAGAAGAACCGCTTGAAGGCCGCGGGATGACCTTTTATGCCGAAGAACTGGCGCACGTGCAGCAGACGCTGGAGTGCTATTTGCCCCGCTTACAACAGCGTGTAGCGCGTGAGACGGTCTTCACGCTACAACAGGCCCTTTCAAAGACCCTTTCTTATCAAGCCTCGTGGCAGTCGCGACGTTCGCTTGCCGATGCACGCCTTGCGAAGCTCACCTTAGAACAAGCCCACGCATTAGATGCCTTCTCCCACTTTTCACGGCTTCGGGTGCGTGGGTGTGCTGGAAGCGGAAAGACGTTGTTGGCCTTGCGGCGCGCCTATCAATTGGCTCAAGCAGGCAAACAGGTGCTCTTATTGTGCTTTAACCTCCTGTTAGCCTCGCATTTACGTCAGATTGCAGGGCATGTGCCAGGCTTGCGCATTGAGGCTGTAAATGACCTTGTCTTGACCCTGCTCAATCGAAAAGAGGATGGTTCGCCCGACTTTTGGCGGCGGCTTGCGCGCGAGGTGGTGCCCGCTGCAGAAGCGTTTCGTGTGGAGGAGGCACCCGATGTCGTGATTGTGGATGAGGGACAAGATTTCTCTCCCGCAGTCTGGACGGCCGTAAAGGCATTGGTTCCCGACGAGGCTGACTTTATTATCTTCTACGACCCTGAACAAAATATCTTCCAACGCGATCTGACAGCGATGCCATCCTTCCCCTGGCCAGATGCCGTGCTCACGCGAAATTGTCGTAATACACGCGCAGTGTGCGATGTCTTACGCCCCCATGCGCCAGCGTCAATGGTCCTACACGAAGATGCACCGATGGGCGAACAGCCCGAAGTGTATACGGCACAGAATCGGAAAGCTCTGCGAGAACGCCTTAAAGCGCTCCTTGGACGCCTGTTAGGCGAACAAGGCATCACGCCTGCCGAGATTGTCTTGATGGGCGCACATGCCGTGCAGAAGATGGGGCTTGAGGAGATTCTGGGGAGCTATCCGGATTTGCGTTACTTTACCTATCGCAAATTTAAGGGATTGGAAGCTCCCATTTTAATTCTATTAGATGTCAATGAAACTGATCCGCTCTGGGATCGAGCGGCATGCTATACTGCGATTTCTCGCGCAGTTCACAAACTTATTCTGCTGAAGCTTGAGGCTTAGGGCGCGCTTTTGTGCGCTTTTTGGGCGGGGCCTTTTGGGGTGCCGCCACACCTGCCGTGGCAGAGAGTTCGCCCTTCGCCAAACGAATGGTGAGCGAATCGCCCGCCTGAACGGTTGCCGCATCGCTCACAATGGCGCCGTTGGCAGTAGAGACCAGTGCATAACCACGTTGAAGCACCGCCGTGGGGTCCAACGCCTTGAGGGTGGCGGTGTGGTGAATCAGGCGATTCGAGGCGGCCTTAAGGGCTTGCTCCAGGGCGATGTCAAACCGATGAGCCAGGGTTTGCAGATGCTCTTTGGCGCGACGAAAGACGTCACTTCCGTGCTGTTCCAAGGCGTGTTGGCGCACGGTGAGGCGTTGGCGATGGGTGGAGAGGGCGCGGTCAATGGCAAATTGGAGGCGATCTTCACGCGCATCTAAACTTTGTGCGTGGCGTTCCAGCAACTGCGTGGGATCTTGAAGCAAAGGAGAAGCTTCGCATTCTCGAAGATGGGCGCGCGCCTCAAGGAAGTGAACGCGCATCGCTTTAATGAGGCGTTCTTTCCGATCGAAGAGGGAACGCTCAATGTCTTCCTTACGGCCACAGATGAGTTCGGCTGCAGCCGAGGGCGTGGGCGCGCGCACATCTGCGACGAAGTCGGTAATGGCGATATCGGGTTCGTTGCCAACTGCGGAGATGACGGGAATCTTCGAATTCGCCACTGCACGTGCGACACACTCCTCATTAAAGCACCAGAGATCTTCCAGCGAACCGCCACCGTGCCCCACAATCATCGCATCCATGGGCTCATCAGAGACGCCTGGCGCAAAGTGACGATTGAGTAATTGGATGGCGGCGGCAATTTCCGCTGCGGCTTCGGGGCCCTGTACGCGACAAGGGGAGACGATAATGTGCAGATTGGGGAAGCGTCGATTTAAGATATTGAGAATATCTCGAATGGCCGCGCCGGTGGGTGCAGTAACAATGCCGATGCGTTTTGGCAAAAGCGGCAAAGGACGTTTACGTGCAGGGTCACAAAGTCCCTCAGCGATGAGTTGCTTTTTGAGTTGCTCAAAGCGCAGAAGGAGTTCGCCAGTGCTATCGCACAATTCAAGGTGTTCGATATTTAAATGGTAACTTCCATTTGGCGCATAGAGCGAAATCCGCCCCGTGGCGCGAATCTTGTCGCCATTGTCAAACTTCGGCACTTGTCCCTGAGCTCTTTGACGATAGGCGAAGAAGGCAGCGTTGAGTTTGGCAGCGGAGTCACTTAAAGAGAAATAGAGGTGGCCAGAAGCATTCGGTGGGCGCAGATTGGAGACCTCGCCTTCCACAATGAAGGTGGGCATGTCATCCAAACGATCTTTGATGATCGCCGTGACTTGCGAGACGCTTAGGGTTCGAATCTGGGCCATATCAATAGTGGGGGCTGAACGTGAACTTGATGTTTAAATGGAGATGCTACATTGGTAAAGGTGTGCTGTATGGATGTGGTTAGGGGATGTGCTCTTTCTCTCAACAACTCGCTTGGCCTTCAAAGGTCATGAAGATGGCCCAAATGGTGGCAGACTGGATGCTCCAAATAAATGCCCTTCGCCACCATTTCCAATTCCCCATCGCAGCAAAGGCCATCCCCGCCAAGCAGGGGAGCAGCATCGGGAGGAAGATGACGATGCACTCAAGGGTTATCTGCAACCACGGATCCGTTAATCTCCACCACTCAATTGACCATAGTGGAATTGTAGAGACTTGTAGAATCGCCCAAGCGCAGCAGGGTAAAACACCTAAACGGAAAAAGGCTCCACTTAAGCAAAAGGTGACCACCCCAATTGCACACGCCGTAAAAATCATGCCGATAGGGCAGAGGGTTCTAATCCATATGAGCGGCAAGAACATCGCCACCGCGGCGCAAACACAAAGGATGCCCAGTGCTGCTCCCAATCGTTTTAAAAACTCCATTCCGCGTTCCTCAATCTTCTCTATCTTATAAAAATTGCCCTCCAGAATCATACTTACTTGGATATATTGAACACTTTATTGTCAAACTCTACATTAAACTGCTTATTAGTGAAGTTGTAGGCTGTGTAGTCGCCCGACTTCTCCTCCATCTTCAAGCTATTAAGCGACATTGTGCTACGGTCGAAGCGGATGGTTATCTGCGAAATTTTCGCCGCTGCACCACCTTGCTGAGGGGTCATCCTTACAATCCACTCCGAGCCATTCTGCTCGATAGCAACCTTACATCCCTTGGTCATCTGCTCCATATTGCCCACAATACAGGCCGAAAGAATGGAGTTGAGGTTGCGAAGCATAGGATTTGAGGTGACCTTCATCGCATTGGTCTTGCCTGCCATCTTCACCTCGAACCACGCCTCATTCATCTTTACGTAGTCGCCATCCTTGAACAAGAGTGCGATGTTGCCAGGTTTGCAGAAGTAGAAATCACCCTCCTTCTTCACAGCATTTGCCAAAACGGCCACTTCTCGCACCTGCACAAAGCGACATTTGATGCTCTTTACACCCTCACTCTTCGCGGTCAGCTCGCTAACGAACTGCTGCTGCAAGGGGCTCTCCTGAGCCTGCAGAGAGAGAGTCAGCATCGCCAACACTCCAAGAATTATCAACCTAATCTTCATACACATCAATATGTAGCAACTCCGAAAGAGATACAAATCTATAACCCTTCTCCAATATAGCTGGGATAAGCTTCTCCAACAACACATCTGCATCCTCGCACCTATCGTGGAGCAAAATTATTCCGCCCGCGTGAAGCTTGCTCAAAACACGTTGGCAAACACTCTCTCGACTATGTCTTGTTACGGTGT
>JAGCML010000269.1 GCA_017646485.1 Kiritimatiellia bacterium | reverse complement strand
TGGATTACTGGTTTGCCGCCCAACATTGCCAAGGGCTTACCCGGGAAACGAGAACTTCCCCAACGGGAAGGAATAACACCAATAATTGCCATGACTTTACTCCTCAATTATCAATCAATGACTCATTCAGGCTTTGCAGCGCGTTCCATCAACATGCCCACGGCATCTTCAGCCGTCAACTTTTCGTAGCACATGCGATAGACGACTTCAGCGATTGGCATCTCTACGCCATGTTCGGCAGCCAATTCACGCAAGAGTTTCGCATTATCCACGCCTTCTGCGACCATCTGCATCGAGCCCATAATCTCATCAATGGTCTGCCCCTTACCGAGGCGTTCGCCCACCGAGTGGTTGCGACTGTGCGTGGAAGTACAGGTTACAATCAAGTCACCTACGCCGGCCAAGCCGCTCAAGGTCTGCGGTTTTGCACCGACTGCAAGGCCTAAACGCATCATCTCTGCGAGGCCACGGGTGACCAAAGCGGCGCGCGTGTTGTCACCAAAGCCAAAGCCATCGCTCACACCTACGGCGATTGCGAGGACATTCTTCACCAAGCCACCGATTTCAACGCCGAGGACGTCATCGGTCGTATAGACACGGAAGCGCGGTCCATTGAATAACTTCTGGGCCTCAACGGCCAAGTCGTGGTCTGCGCAAGCACAGGTCACCGCCGTAGGAATTCGGCGAGCCACTTCTTCTGCGTGCGAGGGACCCGAGAGCACGACAACGCGCTTGGTCTTCAAGGTTTCCTCTGCCACCTCACTCATGCGGCGATGTGTTTCAGGGCAAACACCCTTTGTGAGGCTAACAATCAACGTCTTTTCAGGATCAATCAACGGCGCAAGCTGTTCACAAATCGGCTTATAGAACTTCGAAGGCACCGCCAACACAATCGTCTGTGCACCCTCCACGGCCACCTTCATATCGGCCGTCCACGAAAGAGACGGCTGGAAGCAAATGCCAGGCAAGTAACGCGGATTCGTAAGTGTTGTACGGATCTCTTCAATGTAGTCTGCAAAGGGCCCCCAAACAGTCACTTGATGACCATAAGAGTCCAAGAGTTGAGCAACCGCTGTGCCCCAACCACCGTCACCAATAACGCTTACTTTCATTTTGACTCCTTCTGTTGTGCAAGCTTAGCTTCACGCGCAGCACGCTGCTTGGCCGTAAAAGCAAACCGATTTTCTGTACCTTTACAGAGACGAACGATGTTTTGACGATGCTTAAATACGGCTAAAGCCGCCAAAGCAGTAATCAAAATCTTATACCAAATCGGGGCGCCAGCATAGAGCGGAGACCACATCACTGCGCCCACAATCACTCCAGCCAAGCAACTGGCCAACGAGACATAGCGCGACAAAACAAAGATGACGCCCCAGCCAGCAAAGCCTAACAATCCCGCAAGAGGCGCCACACCGAAGAGCAAGCCCAATGCCGTCGAGACGCCTTTACCGCCCTTGAAGCCCAAATAAACGGGGAACATGTGGCCCAACATCGCCGCAGTACCGCAAAGCACACGGAGCAAAAGGGTTGTCGCAGGCGAGACATCTGCAATCAACAGCGTCGGCAAGAATCCGCAAAGCGTGCCAATCACCCCCTTGAGCATATCCAAGACAAAGGCCAAAATGCCAAACTTTGCCCCGACACAACGGAAGACATTGGTCGCACCAATGTTCTTACTGCCCATTGTGCGAATATCAACACCACGGGCCTTTCCAATCATTAACCCAAAGGGAATCGCACCTAAAAGATAGGCGACCGTTAAAGCAACCATCGGCAGACCGAAGTCTAAAACGAGTTGTAAAAGAGAGGTATTTGAAGCAGGTTCCATAGTATTCCTTTATCAGTTTTGTTTCAAATAGGCCACAAGACCTTCTACCGCAAGCGCATAGCCCGTCAGGCCAAAGCCTTGCAACTGCGCCACACAAACAGGTGCAGTATAGCTCACATGACGAAATGCTTCACGTTTGTGTGTATTCGAAATATGCAATTCGACCGTTGGCAAACCCACCCCTGCGATTGCATCGCGCAGTGCGACAGAGGTATGCGTGTAGGCGGCAGGATTAATCACAATGCCATCATAAATGCCACGCGCCTGACCAATCGCAGAGACGAGCTCACCTTCAATATCACTTTGAAAAGCATCCAGGCTCGCGCCCAACTTTTCTGCGGTTGTTTTTGCCAAAGCGACCGCATCATCCAAGGTGAACGAACCGTAAATATCAGGTTCACGCGTTCCTAACAAACGCAGATTGGGGCCATTTAACAAGAGTAGTTTCATAGTATTCCTTAAAGATAAAAACGATCCATCCAGTAGGGCAAGACCTGCGCTGGCGTGATATTACGTTCCAAATGCTCAACAAACTGTTCTAACATCGTCAGATTTTCTAACAGCTTTGCCAAAGCGTACTCCTTCGCACGCGCCTGCAATACCTCACGATATGCGGGAAAATTCAGGGGAACATCAGCGCTTTCTCCTGCCGCTTTCAGACGCACCAAGTCGCGCATCCAGCGTTCAAAGGTGAGCAATAAATCACCGCGCCACGACTTCATCTTTGCGCCGACCAATGCCTTGAGCGTGTCTTCGTCATCTTCGACTGGGCGATCTTTCCGCTCTTCGCGCACTTCTTTCTCTGCACGCGCAGACATATCGTCAAGCACACCGCAAATCACTTCTGCTCGCATGGTGTCCAAGAGCGCAGACTTCTCACGGATATCCGAGAGCAACCCCAGAATCGTCGAGTACCAGGGTTCATCCAATTGGCGTTCACCCCCAGCGTGAATGACCTGGCAACGCGAGATAATCG
>JAGCML010000268.1 GCA_017646485.1 Kiritimatiellia bacterium | reverse complement strand
ACCGCTTTCCACGTTGCACCATGCACCTCCACAGCACCAGCCATAGGCGGTTCAATCGCCGCAGTCACCAATACCGTGCTACCGACAATCCCATCGTCATCTGCATCACCGCGTGCGACCTCTAATTTACCATGGAGCACCGTCTTAAAACAACGGCGACCCAAGACCAGCGACAACACCGAAACGATAATGAAAACCCAACCCTGCGTCGTCAATGTGGCTTCTGTAAAGAACGCAACCGCAGATGCTGCCAAAGCCCCAATGCCAAAAAAGAGAATAATGAACCCCGGAATCACAAATTCAGAGATCATCAACACAATTGCGGCAATCAACCATATCGTAGCTAAACTCATGTCAATACCTCATCTTCAATGCTACCTTTAAATAGATAATAGCATTATACCTAAAATAAAGGCACCGTGCATTCGGAAAATCTCATCCTGAAGAAAAAAAGCTTCAAGTCTCAAGTGTGTGGGTAAGTTTCTTCTAAAAAGGTTGCTCCTAAAAAATGAAGTGATTCCCATGCACTAATGCTTTGCCGTTCCGCGAAATGCCCCTCGGCAGTAGATGAACGCACGCTGCGTGAGCGAATGGATGGGGTATTCCAATGAAAGCCAAGAGGACTACGTTGCGAGGAACGTCCCCTGCCCCTTCGATGAGCCGCTTGCGGACACTTACACGCTTAGGGGGTGAACCTTCCTTTTATAATGGTTAGGTCACGCTCACCAAAGATGTCAACGGAAAAGATGATTCATCTAAAATGAATTATGGTATACTGTTAAGACAATTTTCTCTATTGACACACTAACGATTGAGGTTGCAAATGGCGATTCAGATTACCAAGGAAGAAGTATTCGAATTTCACGATGGTGGCAAAGTGCGCGTGGCACTTTCCAAGCCTTTAGCTACACAGAAGGATCTTTGTTTGGCTTACACGCCTGGCGTGGCTCAGGCCGTTAAGGCAATTGCTGAACAGCCCGAAACAGTTTACAACTTGACGAGCAAGAAGAACTTGGTGGCCGTGGTTTCTGACGGCACCGCCATTTTGGGGTTGGGCGACTTGGGTGCAGCAGCCTCTATTCCTGTTATGGAAGGTAAGGCAGCCCTCTTTAAGACGTTTGCGAATGTGGATGCATGGCCTGTACCTTTGGGTTGCTGCCGCAAGGATGGCATAGATACGGGCAAGACCGATCCTGCTCGCGTGATTGCGGCTGTGCGTGCCTTGGCTCCAATGTCCGGCGGCATCAACTTGGAAGATATTGCTGCACCGGCATGCTTTGAAATTGAAGATACCTTGGATGCTGAACTTGACATCCCTGTTTTCCACGATGACCAGTGGGGCACGGCTGTGATTACCGTGGCGGGTGTCATCAACTACGCTTACATCTGCAAGCGTGATTTGGGCGAATTGAATGTGGTGGTCAATGGCGCTGGCGCAGCAGGTATTCGTATTGCTGTTATGTGCAAGGCTGCCGGCGTGAAGCACTTGACGATGTGCGACTCAAAGGGGATCATCCGTGAAGACCGTGATGATTTGACCTCCCACAAGCGTCGCCACGCTGTGACAACCGATAAGCGCACGTTGAAGGATGCAATCGCTGGCGCTCATGTCTT
>JAGCML010000267.1 GCA_017646485.1 Kiritimatiellia bacterium | reverse complement strand
TGAGTCAGCAGGTGTGGCGTAGCCGCATCCCTATCCGTCGTGCCGCAGGGTGCGGTGTCACCCTGCATCTTCTCCCCGCTCCCCTAACAGCGCAGATGCCCTTTCCTACAGCCGTAGGCTAGCTCATTCACGCAGGGCATGAGTCAGCAGGTGTGGCGTAGCCGCATCCCTATCCGTCGTGCCGCAGGGTGCGCTGTCACCCTGCATCTTTTTCACTCCTCCTCCCCCGCTCCCGTGAGCACCAGAAGAGCATCCGCAGGATGCGAAGCGTGCAGGACTCAGTCCTGCCTGAGGGGTGTGGGGGCGAAGTTAGCCCCCACCTCTCCCTAATCCACAGCACCGCAGGTGCGTAATCCACAGGGCCGACAGGCCCGTAATCCACAGCATGCGCCAGCATGCGTAATCCACAGCGAGTCTCACTCGCGTAATCCACAGATGCGAAGCATCGTAATCCACAGCGGCGTCAGCCGCGTAATCCACAAGGCCGTCAGGCCCGTAATCCATTTTTCTGACATCTCATTTTGTGTTTGTTTTTGGTTAAATTGATTGACCTTGGTGCGCATTTTGATATACTTATTCATAGGTATTTTCTTTTGACATTTGCGTTATTTTGGACACCTTAGCCATGCCAGAAACATTTTCCTTCTTTGCGGATTTGAGTATCACGATTGCGGTAGCGGCTGGTGTCGGCATTTTATTTTCCCGGTTTAATCTTCCATTAACGGTGGGTTACATTCTTGCGGGGATTATCATTGGGCCACACGTTGGGCCGGAATTGATTCGCAACAGTGCCAGCATTCAGATGCTCTCCGACTTCGGCGTGATGTTCTTAATGTTCTCCATCGGCTTAGGGTTTAGCTTCCGCAAGGTTCGTCAGATGGGCGGTCGAGTCGTCTTTCCAGCCATTTGGGACGTGACCTTTATGGTGGTGGGCGGCTTCATTGTGGGGAAATTCCTTGGATGGCAAAACTTGGAATGTTTTCTTTTAGGCTTAATTCTCTGCGACAGTTCCACCTCGATTGCTGCGAAGACCTTTGAAAGTTTAGGTTGGACCCGACATCGCTTTGCGGAAAACACCTTTGCGATTGCGCTTATTGAAGACATTTTAGCCATTTTACTCATTGCGGTGCTCAATGGGGTCAGCGGTGGCACGGCTGGCGGCAGCATTGATTTCTGGGATACTGCGGCGGTTATCGGCAAACAAATGGGCGTCTTGGCGCTCTTCTTGGTTGGCGTTATTGTCTTCGGCATTCTTCTTGTGCCACGCATCATGAACTACGTTTCGCGCCGCTTTGGCGACGAAATTGTCCTCATGTCCGCCTTAGGGCTCTGCTTTGGTATCTCCTGTTTAGCCCAAGAAGGGCTCCACCTCTCCTTGGTCGTGGGGGCCTTCCTTGCAGGCGCGGTCGTGGCCGAGGCGCAAGCCAAACGTCGCATCGAACGCATCGTGCGCCCAGTCACCGACCTCTTCTCCTCGGTATTCTTTGTCTCGGTGGGGTTGATGTTAGACCCCGTCGCCCTTTGGCAGAACTTCGGCATCGTGCTCTTCATCACCTGCGCCCTTATCCTGCTTAAATTAGCCAACGGCTTTCTCTCGTGCATCATTGTGGGCGAACACCCTCGCGACGCCTTCAAGACAGGCATCAGCATCGGTCAAGTAGCAGAATTTTCCTTCATCATCGCCGGCATTGCCATGAGTGGCAAGATGAGCCAACAACCTCTCTACCAAATCGCCGTGGGGGTGGCCCTCCTCTGCACAGCGACCAATCCCTACCTCTTGCGCTTCTCCGACAAACTCTATGACTTCGCCTCGCGCTTTGTCGGCCCTCGCGTCCGCGACTTCTTCTGCGCCTATCGTTCGGGCCTCCATGACATGGAACGCGCCACCGACGAAGAGGGGCGTTCAGGCATCGCGCAAATCCGCGCCTATGCCATCCAGATTGGCATCAGCCTCTCCATTATTCTCATCTTCTTTGCGGCCATCTACTTCGTAACCAAGATTCCTTCAGTTCATCAATTCCTCATCCATGTGAACAACTTCTGGCAACCCCGCTACATTCGAATTCACTGGAGTGGCATCCTCTGCAGTGCAGCCGCCATGCTCATCACCTCTCCCGCCTTCTGGACTGCGCAACACCTCTGGAAGGAACTCACCGACTGCATCATGGAAAATGCCCTCAATCAGGCCACGCTCCGCCTCCAACACCTCCGCGCCCTCCTCCGTTTCTCGCTCACCCTCACCGGTTGGGTAGGCCTGGCCATCTATGCGCTCTTGCTCTGCTCCACCTTCTTGAGCAACATCTGGATCTTGATTATCATCCTCTACGGTGCGCTACTCGTCATGATCTGTTGCTCCAAACGCTTCAAACGCAATTACCGCATTTCCCATGCTGAACTCGCCCGTGCCTTTGACATCGGCGCCCTTCCCCGCGAAGACCCCGTCAACATCACCGAAGTGCTCGCCGTTCACACCGAGACCATCGTCGTGCCTCGCTTCGCCTTCGCGGAAGGAAAGACGCTTGGCGAACTCAATCTCCGCGGCGAAACCGGTGCAGCCGTCATCTCTGTTTCTGTGCCCGGCCAACCGCCCATCGTCTCGCCCGGACGTGACACCCGCCTCATGACCGGCGCCTCGCTCGTCGTCGTGGGGTCTGACAACGAACTCCGTTTAGCGACCGACCTCCTCACGCGCCCCGCTCCTGATGCCTAAAAACCGCTCATTTCCCAATGAACAATGGTCTTTTCATCATTGTAGGCGCACAAATTATGCTATACTAAATTGACGATTAAAATTTCAGGAGTAAATATGGATTACATCTCCACACGCGGACTCGCCCCAAAAGTTTCTGGCACCCAAGCTCTTCTCAATGGCATTGCCCCTGATGGCGGTCTCTATATCCCCGCCCAACCCCTCGCACCCTTGCCCGCTGGCGCAGACTTCCAGACCACCATGGAAGCCCTGCTCGAACGCTTCTTTGACGATATCCCTGAAGAAGTTCGTAAAAATGCGGTCAAG
>JAGCML010000266.1 GCA_017646485.1 Kiritimatiellia bacterium | reverse complement strand
CACCCTCGCCATTGATTTCAAGGCGTTCATAGTAGAGCTTGGAGTTGCCACTCGTGGACGAATAGAACTCGTTCAAGTAGAGCGTGTTCGCGCCATCAACATTGAGCACCACCTGCGTGCCGACTTCTGGTGTTTCAATCGTGCCACAATTTGGCTCTTCTTGATTTTCCGTCTGGAACTTCAAAGAGCCATCATCATTGTACGTGAAGTTACCATTTGCATCCAATACCACCTCGGTCTGCTCCCAATCCGTCGCTTCATGCCAGGTGGAGTCAGCGCCAGCCACGATGGTACGGGTTGCGCGACCGACCTTGGAGATGTAAGGATAGGCATTTGCCATCGCGGTGAAAGTTTCGTCAGGGAGCACATCATCGTACACGCGGAGGAATTCAATCGTAGCATCCGCATCTTCTTCGTTCATACGCGTGAGGTACTGATAAGGCAGACCGCTATGCGTAGTACCCATCTGGAAGCCACCGCCGATGGTCAACACCTTATTTACCTTATAAGGCTGATACTTATCACCATCGACATAGAAGACAATCTCCGTCGTATCAGCGGTATCATCATCATTCGTATCCTTCAATTCATACGAGAAGGCGAAGAGGTGGTCTTCTGTGGTTGCATTCGGCACCGTTGTTTCAGCCAAAACCGTGATTGGCGAAGCATATGGCGTGTCAACATCCGGCGTCCAGGGCGTGGTTGCATCCTCACGACCCGCGATAAGGACCAACTGCACCGAATTTGCAGAAGCACCCGTTGCCAACGCAATCGTGGGATTACTGGAATTTGTTTGGCCAAAGGCGAACAGGACGCGATTGTGCTTCGACGTCAAGCGACCATAGGCTGCTGCCGTGAAACCGGCTTCAGGCCATGTCGCCGAACGATAAGCACCCGAAGCCAAACGAATTGCCTTCGTTACGGGATTGCCTTCATTGTCCGTGCTCGTCTCGACATATTCATTACCTTCGCAGTGACGGTTGCTATCACCACGACCATCAAAGGTCATGCGCGTCTTATCGCGACCCGTACTAATCGGACCAAGATTCGACTCATTAGAAGTATTCTCTTCCTTATCGAATTCATAAGCCCACCAGCAGAGTTCGCCATCAAAGACGGGATCATAACTGAAGGAGAGTGTGTCGCCCTGTGCACCCTTATCGGCCCACCCAGTCAACGGGGTCACGCCGTCGGTCTTGTAACCCTTCTTCATAGCCACCGAGTTTGCGGTGCCTTCTGCCGTTACCGTCAAGGTTGCACTACCGATATCATCCACGCTAGCAGGGCAGATACCGAGGATTGCACCCGCTTCAAAGACGATGGAGTCCGGCACTGTAGCACCCGACTTCACGAGGATACGGCCGCCCGACTTCACAGTTGCATTGATACCCGAGAGGTCATTCAATGCACGGAGGTCTAAGGTCGCACCGCTCTCAACCGAGACAGCACCCGAGCAAGATGTCGCAATCGTTGCCCAACCCTTAATCTGGAAGGATGCCTCCTCTTCCACGATAAGCTTACGGAGATGCCACGTCTTGCCAGCGGTTGTAGCAAGCGTCTCACCTGCCGTCACATAGAGCGTGCCGTAATCTGCATCTGTGAAGTCGCTATCTTCTGCACCGACATTACCCGGGGTGATAGAGGTCGCGAAGCGTTCAGGTGCTTCACCGAAGAAGAAGATCATGCCATTCGACTTCTCGTGCGAGAGGTCAATGGAGCCCGTAAAGTTCGTCCAATCCTTCACGTTGATTGCGACATACACTTCAGAGCCCTGGTGACCAATGAAGGTGCCAGCACCTGCGAGGGTATTCACCGTCACGCACTGCGTGTAGTTCTTATTGGTCGTACCATTACGCATCTGGAGCGTGCCATCCAGCGTCAAGGTGTCAATCGCACAATCGTAGATGTACGCCTTCACCATGCCCTTAATCGTGAGCGAAGAAGAGGCGGTGATTGTCAATGTATCATCGGCAGAGGTGATGGAATCATTCACGAGATAACGCAGGTCAAGATTGTTATCATCGACATCTTCCAAAATCACCGTACCCGTCCAAGTGTTCGAGACGATATCCGCATCCAAACCACGCGACAAGGTTGCGCCCGTAATCTTCAATGCACCAGTGCCCGAAACCGGCGTACCAAGGACTGCATAATTCGTGATTGCGAGTTCAGCATCGGCAGCAATCGTTGCTCCATTCAACTGAATCTGACCCGTCACTGCCACGGCGGTATTAATGGCTGCGGAAGTGGACACCGTCACCGTTGTTCCATTAGCCGCCACGATCGTGCCACCATTCGTGCCCGTGACCGTAATCGAAGCGAGTGTCACATCGCCACCATCAAAGGTGAAGGTGCCAGGCACTGCTTCGCCATCTTGCGGCTTGTCACCGAAGTTAATGGTGAGCGTACCTGTGGCGGCATCAAAGACCTGGCGATTCGCCGTCATCTCAGCCAAGAGTTCAGACCAAGAATCCACATCACCTTCAGCGGTAACTTCCGTCACCGTCGTCCAAGGAGCGGCTGCTAAGGTCAATGCAGTAGCCGTCTTGTTAAGGAGATAATCCCCAGTCTGTTCACCATCCACAGTCAAGGTTACACCTTCAACATCACCTACGTTACCTGCGAAAGCAATCGTATTGAGCAATGTGACAGGCATTTCTGCTGCGTCAGGCAAGGTTACTGCTAACGCATCAGGCAAGGAGATTGTAGTGGCATTGACCGTCACTGCTGTTGCAGCCGAAACATCAATCGTAGCACCATCAGCGAGGGTGAATGTGTTCACGCCAGAAATCGCACCAGAACCAGCGAGTTCATGCACTGTCATCTGAGTTGTGGATGGACTATTACCAGCATGCGTAGCCGTGACATTTCCATTCGCCTGAAGCGAAGACAATTCGATGTTATGCGGTAAGCCCCATCCCTTCAACGTCAATGTCGTCCCGGTCGCTACGATTAATTCACCCTTAAAGTTTGTCAAACCAGAGACATGACCAGAATCACCTGTCATACCAATTGTGACATTACCCGAGGTTGTGATTTTACCAGTGCCAGCGAATCCGCGATACAACTCGCCAGAGGATTGAATTTCAAGTTCGCCATTCACCGTGACATCAGGTTCACGCACGCTGTCGGTGTTCGATACATAGTCCCAAGTCGACGAAGCACCCGAGTTCGCAATGACCTTCGCACCTTGCGCAATGGTCGTAGCACCATTATAGGTGTTGGCACCTGTCAACACCAATGTACCCGAAGAGACTGTCAAACCGCCCGCACCTGCAATCGTGCCGCTGAAGGTGGATTCTGTGGTAGACGCATAGGTCAAGTCCTTACCCGAAGGAATCGAGATTGTACCTGCGCCAGAGAGACCACCGATGGTGACATCGTTAGTCAAAGCGAGTTCACCAGTT
>JAGCML010000029.1 GCA_017646485.1 Kiritimatiellia bacterium | reverse complement strand
TTTTACAAGTGAACTTGCCATTGAAATCCCTTTCGTGAATTTAATGCATCACAATGGTATCAAACTCTGCCGCCCTTTCAGGGCTTGATTTTTATTTTTTAGTGACCGGGGGCTACGCTCGTTTCACTCGCTTACCCCCGGCTGTAACCCGTCGCCCCTTCAGGGCTACAAACACCTTCCTAATTAGATAAGCCCTGATCGCTCTTACGCCGATCCTACAAGGGCGGCCGCCCTTGTAGGACATCTTTTTAATAACTCCTTCGATATCAAGAAGACGGCACAATTATAGCGAATTGTAATAGATAAGCCCTGAAAGGGCGACAGATGATAGACGGGGGCAGTCCCCACTCCCCAGTAAAGTGGCTGCGCCGCAGATTAGCGCTGACGTGCGAAGAACGACATGTAGTCCCTCACATGCTTCGTGTCAGCGTTCCGTCGGCATACTCGGGGGAGAGACTGCGAAGCAGAATCTCCCTGGCGTACGAGTTGCGCGACGGAACAAGACCTTGCGTCCTTGCGTTAAAAAACATGCAGTGCTTTCACATGCTTCGCAGATGCGTTGGCTTTTCGTGGGCGAAGCCTAGTGTTACGAAAAGATCAACGCATCTTCTGGTGTTTATAGTGTTAAAAATCACATGCACGATACGTCGCAACCGCCCACACACACGCAGTTTTACTGCGCGTCTGCTTGCGTGGATTAATTTTCTTCTGCGCGACGGAATTCCACCTTACGCAGAATGCGGAATTGGAGGTAGGTGAAACCCACAAGTGCCGTGCCGAGGAACCACGCCATTGCGGTGGCAGAGCCCATGCGGAGATTGTTGTAAGCCTCTTTCCAGATAGCGAGAGAGAGCACGTCTGTGGCATCTCCTGGGCCACCAAAGGTGAGGAGGAAGATACTGCCGATGCTTTGGAAGGCTGCAATAAAGGCTCCAACAAAGTTGATGACCATTAAGGGCATAATTTGGGGCAAGAGGACATGGCGGAAGCGGCCCCAATACCCAGCACCGTCAATGGCGGCAGCCTCGGTGTAGTCTGCAGGGAGCGCCTGTAAGGCGGCGATATAGATGAGCGAAGCCATGCCAGCGCCAGCCCAAACCCCTGGGAGAACGCAACAGACCATTGCCCAGGCAGGGTCTTGCAACCACGTTTGATGGGGCAATCCAAAAAAGGCGAGCATCTGATTGAGCATCCCCTTTTCGGTGGGGTCATACATCAACTGCCATAAGAGTGTGATGACGAGGGTTGACGTGAGGTGCGGCAGGAAGTAGAGCGTGCGGAAGAAGACCTTGCCACGCGGAATTTCCGAGAGGAGGATGGCGAGGATGACTGGGGTGAAGAATCCCAGGGCCAACGTGAGGAAGACGTACTTCAGCGTGCGGCCTGCGCTACACCAAAAGCCCCAATCGGTGGCCACGAGAATAAAGTTATCAAAGCCCACCCATGGACTTTCGCCAACGATGTGGTAGTCACGGAAGGCCATCAGCACACCACGGATGAGGGGATAGTAACTCCACACCGTGATACTGATTAAGGCTGGGGCGAGCATGAGGCAGACAATGGTGATGGGCGAGGCATGCCAAGCGTGCTTTTCTTTTGGAAGCGTGGGGCTGTTTTGAGCAAGGGTGCGTTCGTAAGCGCGTTGAGATTTGAGACGCCACACCTTGATGACCAAGAAAGTGAGTAAGCCAAGGCAGAGCAGGGCGGTAATTGTCCATGCGACTGGACGCCCCTTTGCAATCTCTTCATCTGCCACGCGGAACATCAAGCCGCGATTGGCGTCATCATTAATCCGCAGCAATGCGGCTTTAACATCAAAGTTGCGACCCGCTTCAGAGAGCAGAATGCCAAGGAGGCGACGTTGGATGAGGTCGCTGACGCCTTGCCAAAAGCCCACAAAGGGTTCGGTGCGTGCGACAATCTTTCCTTCGTCAAGGTCGGCATAGAGTTGGCGAATCGCAGGGGGAATCTCATCGAGATAGGCCTCTAATCCGAGGCGTTTCAAATCGGATGGATGGCACCAACGTGCATTGCCCTCGAGGACTTGTTCCTTAATGCGTTCGTCATTGAGGGTCGGTGAAGCGAGGCGTTCAAGGCAGGCGAAGATGAGATCTTGTTCGGCCTCGGGACGACGTGCGACGCCTTCACTAATGCCCCAGAAGTGACGATGGGCCTGAAAGACGCGCGGAAGGGATGCCGTTTGAGCAGGGAAGGGCATCATGCCAATGAGGTCGGGGTCAAGACCGCCAGAACCTGTGATGCGTTCTAAGGCCTCGGTGCCTGCGAACATCGCCACAACTTCGCCACGAATGAAGAGTTCGGGATCGTTATTGAGGGGAAGCTTACGGACGACACCCTCCTGCACCTCGGCTTCTGTAAAGTGGATGGTGCGCCCCTCGTGAAGGAGCACTCCTGCGGCGCGCGCTTCAGCTGTTAGGGAGAGCGGAGTGCCAGTGAGGGGATCGCGAATCCAAGGGGCCCAAATGAGTTGCTGTAAAAAGTGTGCAGCAGCGATGGCTTCGGCTGAATCAAAGTGGGCACGCCAGTGTGGGGCGACTTCAGAGAGGTCTTCGCCATCGGCCGTGATGAAGGTTAAGGCCTCCATGGGAAATTGAACCGGTGTGCCACGAAGGGGTGAAATACGGGTCTGCAAGACGGGAGACCCACCGGCACTTTGCATCCAGGGCAACCAATTCCACGGAGCTTCGCAGACACCAAAGGCGCGTTGCGAACGTGCGGTGGCGCCTTGAGGATTGGTCAATTGGCGACACCATGTGAGGAATTCGTCCCAGGTTTGTGGGGTTTGTTCGGGGTCAAGGCCTGCAGCTTGTACGAGGTCTTTACGATAGATAATGCCGTAATAGGCGACAGAGGCGGCAGGCAAGCCATAGAGATGCCCCTTGGCGGTGGCCACCTTATGCCAGAGGTCGGGGATGCGTTGCCATCCCTCCCAGTGATTACCTTCGGGTCCCAACCAATGATCCAGCGGCATCAAGAAGCCATTGGCGACGTCATTCTGGATGATGTGAAACCAACAGTTATAGATGTCAGGCGCATTGCCACCCGCCATCGCAAGGAGGAGCGGCGAACGTCCACCTGCGCCCGGCAACCACAAGCCGCCCCATTTGACGGGACGCAAGTCGGGGTGTTCGGCAGAGAGGGCAAGGATTTGACGGGTGACTGCGCTTTCGGGTTGGTCAGGGTCAAAGCCACCCATAAACGAGACCTCTACTGGGGTCGCTTGAAGCGTTGTGCACAAGAAGGCAAGTGCCGCAATGAGAGGCGTGGCAAGGGCGTGAATGGTGTGACGGAAAGCGTGAAAGAAGGCGCGCATCATGGGAGAGGGTGGGGAGAGATGAAAGAGAAACGCGCCCAGAGGTTGGGACCATGAGGGCGCGTTTGTGAGCGGTGGTGATTAGAGACCGCGCTGACGCAGTTCCTGGCTGAGCTGCACCTTGAAGGACTGCATATCGCCTTCGGGCGGCGTGTAACCCGGCAATTCGGGTTCGAAGCCAAAGCGACCCATCTGATCAAAGTACCATCGCGCCTTATTGCCATCAGAGAAGACAACGCTACCCGAGATGATCGCACCAGGGATGACCTGCAACGTGTCCACCGAAACGGTGACCGAGCCAGGCGCTTGGGGCGCCGCTGCACCCGGCTTCGGGGGCAACTTTGCCTTGGTCACATCATCTGCGGCGACCTGCACTTCCTTATCTTTGAGCGTAGCCCCGAGGTTCATCACGAGCATACGGACATCAAAGAAGGTCGGATGGAGACCGAATTCTGAGCGGATATTCTTCTGCACATCGCTGAGCGAGGCACCTTCAGCCACCCACTGACGAACGAGGGCTTCTTGTTCTGCGGAGAGATTCATTCTGCGGATTCCTCCTCCAACGCCTCCATTTCGGCGGCGTTGGATTCCATGATATCCTTGAGGAGGGCACGATGCATCATGCGTTGCTCTTCAATTTCGGTTTCAAGGGCTTGACGTTCGGCCTCGGGGAGCTCGTCATATTCGTCCTCAAGCATCTCACGCTTACGACGGATAGAGTCCTTCAGCATCTTTTCGACCTTCTGGTCGTGCTTACGCTGTGCTTCAGAACGCTTTTCCTTGGCTTCAATCTGCTTGAGTTCATAGACGCGTTTATGCTTGTCACGACGGAGCATATCCTCTTCGTCGGGGATATCAGCGAGGTTAGACTTCGACCAACCCTGATTCCAGACGCCAGCGGCATCGAGGTAATCCTTACGACGCTTGGCTTCTTCCTGAGCTTCTTCCGAGGATTTGAAGACATAAGGCGTGAGGAAGACGAGGAGTTCGTCACGCTTTTCGCTCTTGGTGGTGTAACCAAAGAGGTACTTGCCGATGTAGGGGAGATCCTTGAGTAACGGAATGCCGCCTTCGGTTTCGCTCTGCGTTTGTTGCACGAGACCACCGATAACCACGGTCTGACCATCTGTCACCGAGATGCTACCCGAGATCTTACGTGTTTTCGGTACGGGCCATTCGCCGCCTGCACCAGCATTAGCATCGCCAGGCACGGTCTGCTTTTCGGTCACGTCCTGGAAGGTTTCTTCGAATTCGAGCACCACGGTACCATCGGGATTAATGCGAGGGGTGACCTTGATGGTCAAGCCGACCTCTTCCTGCTTAATGTCAGGCTGATAGTCAGAGCCGCCACTGTAGGACGAACCCATGTACTTCATACCATTGTAAAGGTAAACCAACTTGGTTGCTTCGAGCGTCGCTTCCTTATTATCTTGCGTCATCAAGATGGGCGATTCAAGCACCTTACTGCGCGTGTCGCTTTCGGTGGCGCGAATAAGGAAGTCGAGATTGAGCTTGTTAATCGTACCGAAGTACTGCGAACCACCGTTGACGGCACCCAGTGCAGAGGTGACATTGGTCGCTAAATTAAAGAGGTTGTCAGGCGAACCGCCACCGCTGGGCATGCCACCGCCGCCGTAGGTGTCTTTGTACTGGTTGCCACCGCTGACGCGCTTGACCCACTGGATACCTGTCGAAAGGTCTTCACCCAGCGTCACATTGAGCACAACGGTTTCAATGAGCACCTGCGCCACGGGGATATCCATCTCTGCGATGATTTCCTTAATGGCGGCGAGATCGCCCGGAGAGGCCATCACCATCACGGCATTGATACGGCTATCTGCGAGGATTTTGATGTTTTCCTTACGGAGTTCACCAATCTTACTCTTGCTGGAGGAGGAGAGATTAACCTGCGGCTGCGGGGTTGCGGGGGTGTTCTGATTGGTGAGATTGCTCTTGCTTGCGTTTGCGGTAGAGTTGCGGTTGTCAGCATCTTCCTTCTTGGAGGAGGTGGAGTCAATGAGATCATTGAGCAAGTCTGCCACACCCTTATTGGAGTCCTTGGTTTCAGCCTGGGCGTACTTCAAACGGATGATTTCCACAGCGATTTCAGGTGCCGTTTCAATATCCAAGACCTTGATGATACGTTCAAAGAAGGCCATGTTGGAGGGGCGGGTCACGATGATGAGCTGGTTGGAGCGTTCATCGGCCATAATCTGCACCTTACCGCGAATCATACCACGGTCGGCGTCATTGACGAGCGCATCGGTTACAGAAGAAGTGGCCTCTTCTGCTGGGGCGCTGGGGCGTGTGACGCCAGGGAGTTGGCGCTGGATGGAGACACCACGCTGCATGCCGCCACTAATGGAGTTGCCCACGCGCGGAGCGGCAGTGGACTTTTTGCTCTTTTCATCCTGTTCGCGCGAAGCTTCTACGAATTCTTCGAGCGCCTTCTTCACATCGGCAGCTTTTGCATGGCGGATGGGATAGACCTGCACTTCTTCAAGTACGGGCAAGGGGCGGTCGATGAAGGCGAGGATTTCAATCATGCGATTGACGTTTTCCTGCGTATCGGTGATGAGCAGGGAGTTGGTGCGTTCGAGATACTGAATCTGACCATCGGGACGCTTAAAGCCTTCAATCACCTTCTGTGCCTCTTCAGCCGAGACATTCTTCGGGGTCAAAATCTGACGAACGATGCGACCTTCTTCTGGGTGACGGCCTGCCGGCGGAATCTCGAGGAAGGTTTCGATACCTTGTTGGCCGATGCTCTTGAAGGGCACGACGAGGGCGAAGCGCTCCCCGACGGGAATGAGGCCGATGCCATTGAGCTGGAGTTGCTGTTCAATAGCCTGGATGTATTCTTCGTCGGTCCAGTGTTCTTCATCGGTCGAACGCAAGCTCATCGTGACCTTCGGCACGTCAGGCGAGGTGAGGAGGGTGCGATGGGTGACCTGAGAGTAGATCTGCAAGAAGAGTTCAGCGGGCGCATTGTCGAACTTCAATTTGGGGCGACCGCCCTTGCCGCGTTCAGCCTTGGCGAGTTGTTGCGCCACTTCAGTGGTGGAGGTGGCGGCATTGGCAGGGGTCGCATTAGCGGCCTGTGCGCCAGTCCGTGCATTGGCATTGGTGGTATTGGTGCGGCGAATGGCCGGGGTTCGCGTGGCACGGGTCTGCGCTTCAGCAACGGTGGCGAGCGTCATGGTCGAGCCTAAGAGAAGATAAAGTGGAAGGTTACGCATTGTATTTTACTCCATTAAAGTGATTGGTCGGCTGGTATTATTCAACCGCTTGCCGCATGTAAGCGCAGTTCAATGTAAACGAACCCTGTAAGATGCCGGGCTTTTTGGAGCTGGGTTTGATGGTCAGTGCGCGGACATCCATCATGGCATCCTGGCGTGTGTCACGGTCATAGAGGAACC
>JAGCML010000265.1 GCA_017646485.1 Kiritimatiellia bacterium | reverse complement strand
ATGGCTTGAATGGCACGGACGGCTGGGTCGCCCAACATGCAGAGGCGTTCTTTATTCCCTTTGCCTCGGACGATGCAGTAACCAGATTCAAGGTAGACCTGCCCGTTGGTTAAGTCGGCGATTTCTGCAACACGCGCCCCTGTGGAGTAGAGGGTTTCGAAGAGGGCGATATCACGCAAGAGGAGGAAATGGGTGAGCGGACTCAACGCCGCACCACTGGTTTGAAGGGCCGCCTTTAAGGCTTCCACGGGGGCATTTAAGAGACGCGTGACTTCGTCCTCGGTGAGCAAGATTGGCAGCCGTTTTTCACGGAGTGGGGGACGAAGTCCAGAGAAGGGAGAGCTCTCAAGCGTTTTTTCTGTAATCAAAAAACGATAAAAGGAGCGTAGAGAGGCCAATTTTCTTGCGGTAGAAGCGGGCTTTGCGCCTGTCTTTGCATAGGTGTGTAGGAAACGCTTTGCGTCGGCGCGTGTAGGGGAAGCCCATGCAAAGGGCGCTGGTTGTTCTTGCCAATAAAAGGCGACAAATTGGCCGATGTCGCGCAGATAGTTGGTGATGGTAAGTGAACTGGCGTGGCGAACGGATTCCAGCCAACGCTCAAAGCGCTTAACTGCCGGATCTGCTGTAATGTCCGTCCGAACAGGAAGCGTCGTGAGCGTGTGCTGGTTGCGGTTCGCCATAGGGAATTATTCAATTACAAGGAAGGTCGGCAAGCCCTGGATATTGAAGCGTTCTTGCGTGGCGCGAATGGCACGATTCGAGAGATCCATACGCACCTTAATGACCTCAAAGCGTTCCAATTCCTTGGTCACTTCAGGGTCTTGTAATGTGGAGGCTTCCATTTCATCGCAAGCCTTACAAGCGGGGCCCCAGAAGTCGAGCATGACGGGCTTGTCTTCAGCGCGTGCTTCAGCGATCGCAGCCTCAATTTCGGGGAGGTTGGCGCCATCAAGGCCTTCGTGCGGGAGGAAGGTCTTAATTGCGGTCCATCCGTAGTGCACTGCGAAGAGGAGGACGATCACGGCGAAAATCTTCTTCACCCACATCATCCATGCGCCCGGACGAGGCAAGAAGGAGAGGCCTGCGCCAGCGATGGGCCACGGTGCTGCCATGCCAAGACCCAAAACGAAGGGAAGGCAAAGCGCCCAGTAGGCTCCCTGTGCGACATAGTCGGTGGTGAGCAAGAGCACGGCAATCAGAATCGGTGCCACGCAAGCACCAGCGAGCACTGCGCTCACTGCGCCTGCGATGAAGGCTGCGAGCGTGCCTTGCTTGCTATTGCCGCCATTGGAGAAACGGGTGAAGTCAATCATGAACACGTCTAAGAGGGCCAAGGCGAGCAAGATGAAGACGATGGCAATCGCAGCGTTAAACCACCAAGCGGCCTGCAAGGTACCAAAGGCGGCACCCGTCAAAACGGGAATGAGGGCGAGGATACCATAGGAGAGGGCGATGCCCAAACCATAAGCGCCACCGCGCAAAGCGCCCTTTGCACGGCTACCACCCGCTGCGCCTGCGCCGATAATGGCGAGGTTGATGGGCATCATGGGAAGGACACAGGGGGTGAGATTGAGCGCAATGCCGAAGATGAAGACGAGGCCAATCAAGAACCAAAAGCCGTGAACTGCCACCCATGCGCGGGGGTCTTCAAAGAAGGAAACCGACCCCGTTGCTTCGTCTGAAGCCGTTTCACCACGCAAAAAGGCAACAAATTCCTCTGCCGGGATGAAACCCGAAACGGCGCGTTCCGTGGGAGCTACAGGGGCTTTTACTTCTTCAACCAATGTTTCAACCGCTTCTGCGACATCTGCAATCGCGGGCAAATTCGAAGTGATTTGAGCGATGTCAAGCGAGGGTGTCGAGCTGGTAGGGGCCGCTTCTGCTTCGTCATCAGTCTTGACCGAACCATCTGCCTGGATAAAGAAGGTGACGGTCTGGGGCATATAGCACTGTGCGGCATCGCAACCCTGATAGTCTAAGGTAAAGGAACTATTTGCCGTCGCAGCCCAAGTGAAGGTGGCGAGGCCTTCATAGATATCACGACCATCGGCATCCTTGTTTGCGGCGGGCTTGGAGAGGGGGGCTCCGAGCGAACACATCATCATGTCATCGTAGATGTGTTGGGAGGGATCATTCATCGTGAAGGTCACGGAGACTACGCCGTCGGCAAAGGTCGCCGAGGGGCGGAAGGGGTCTGCGAAGAGGGAGAAGGCCATTGCCGAGAATGACAAAAGGGCAGACAACAGTGCTGTAATCGTAATTTTCATAGTTAGGGGTCTCGTTTACGTGAAGTTCCTTTGCAAAAACTGCGCGGGCTTTAGTCAACTAAAACACCGCGCAGTTTAGCATAAATCTGATGGGAAGGAGAATTATTTCACCATCTGATTGCGTCGGGCATACTCAAAAATGCCGCCTGCGGCAATAACAGGTGCCACGGCATCTGCGGCAGAGAGCGTAAAGACTGCACCATCAGAGGTGCGGGTCAAGGTGCCCTTGGCGAGGTCAAGCGTTGCTTCATCGCCAGTCTTGAAGGCGTCCTGGAGGGAAATAGGCGTTTCCAACGGGAAGACTTCACCGGTTGCAACGGCATTACGGAAGTAGAT
>JAGCML010000264.1 GCA_017646485.1 Kiritimatiellia bacterium | reverse complement strand
CCAAACTGCGTAGTTTGGTGCATCATGTTGAAGATTTGGAAATTCGGGTGGTGCGCACAGAGGCAGAGGCGCTCTTAACCGAAAGTCACTTGATTAAGACCTATCGGCCACGATTTAATATTTTGTTGAGAGATGACAAACGCTATTTGGCGTTAAGAGCTGATCCGACGCTTGCATTTCCGCGTCTCACCACCTGTCGCATTATGCGTGAGGATGGCGCCTATTACGTTGGTCCTTTTCCCTCTTCTACCGAAGTCCGTACTGCGCTTGAGTTGACGGAAAAACGCTTTGGTTTACGCAAGTGCTCTGCAATGAAGCCCTGCGAGGAAGACCATAAACATTGTTTGGCAGATGTGATTCGCTTTTGTACGGCGCCTTGCTTAGGGCGCATCTCTGAGGCAGATTATCGCCAACGCTTTGATGAGGCATGCGCCTTCCTGCGTGGCGAACGTCCCGCCATCTTGGAAGAGGTGCGCGAGGCGATGTTGGATGCCGCTGCAAAACAGGAGTTTGAGAAGGCTGCACGCCTGCGTGATACATGGTTGGCACTCAAGGCATTCACGCGAGAACAGGCAAAAGTGCGTAATTTGCCCTCGCTTAAGAAAGAAACGAGCGAGGAGGGGCTTGAGGAATTGGCCACGCTGCTGGAATTAAAAGCGCCGCCACGATGCATTGAGTGTTTTGATATCTCGCATTTGATGGGAACCCATACGGTGGCCTCAATGGTGGTGGCGATTGACGGGATGCCCGACAAACGCCGCTATCGGCGGTTCCGTATTCGGACGGTGACCAATGATGACCCCCATGCGATGGCAGAGGTCATCAGAAGACGTTATCAACGTCTAAAAGAGGAACACTTGCAGAACCCCAGCACCGCCACACCTTATCCAGATTTGATTCTTTGTGATGGTGCAAACTTGCAGGTGCAAGCCGCACGTGAGGTGTTGCGTGAACTGGGGCTCTATGAGCAAATTCCTATCGCAGGCTTGAATGAACACTTTGAAGAAATCGTCTTGGATGATGGACGTCCCAACCTGATTTTGCCCCGCGATAGTAAGGCTTTGCACATTCTGATGCGGTTGCGTGATGAAGCACACCGATTTGCGATTACATTTAATCGCACCTTACGGTTGCGTGCGATGCGGGAGTCCATTTTGGATGAACTGCCAGGGATTGGTGCACGGCGTAAACAACTCCTCTTAAAAACATTCGGCTCCGTTCGTCGCATTGCCGCTGCAGAGGTGCGCGAACTGACGGCAATTCCTGGAATCACCCCAGAATTAGCACAGCTAATCAAAGAATCTTTGACTGCACGTGTGATTAATCCTGAGTAAGCCTTAGATATCGGTGAAAACGACTGTTGGGGGTGTCTACGGAGGGGCGTCCTCATAACTTCTAATAGAATTCTAACAAAATAAAATATGATTTATGAAGAATTTATGATATACTTTGGCGTGATTTTTTGATGTCGTTATTTGACGCTAAAAAAGAGGTAAAAAATGCTTCAACAAGGTTTAGTTCTTCTTGTCGCAGGGATGGGCATCGCTGTCGGATTCCTTGCACTTCTCGCTGTGGTTACGGCGATTATGGGTAAAGTTGCGCCTCGCTGGAAGCTCTTCCCTGAGCCCGCACCTAAACAGGTCGCACCCAAAGCAGCTGCGGATGATACCGCAATCGCGATCGCTATCGCTGTGGCAAATAGCCGTCGCTAATTCACTTAAAATGCAACACCTTTATTGAGAAAGTTGGTCTACGAATGAGCAAGAAAATTAAGTTTATGTGCACAGCGTTCCGTGACGGTTTCCAGTCCGTGTACGGCGCTCGCGTCCTCTCCAAAGACTTCATGCCCGCAGTGAAAGTGGCTTATGATGCAGGTATTCGCTGGTTTGAAGCAGGTGGTGGTGCACGTTTTCAGAGTTGCTACTTCTACTGCCGCGAAGATGCCTTCGATGTGATGGATGAATTCCGCAAGAACTGCCCTGATGCAGACTTGCAGACGCTCTCTCGTGGTGTGAATGTGGTCGGTTTGGATAGCCAGCCCTCTGATATCATCAAGTTGCATGCCGATATGTTCAAGAAGCACGGCATGACCTCGATCCGTAACTTCGACGCACTCAACGATGTGAACAACCTCAAGTGGTCGGGTCAGTGCATTCATGACGCAGGTCTCAAGCACGAAGTCGTGGTGACGATGATGGGCTTGCCTCCGGGCGTGGATAACAAGGGCGCTCACACCCCTGAATTCTATGCAGAACGCATTAAGCAGATCCTCAAGGCTGAAATTCCTTTCGACCGCGTTTGCTTCAAGGACGCTTCTGGTACCACCGCGCCGCGCACCGTTTATGAAACCATCAAGCGCGCTCGTAAGCTCCTCCCTGCTGGCACGCATATTCAGTTCCACTCCCACGAAACCGCTGGTAATGGTTTGACCTGCTACCTCGCCGCACTCGAAGGTGGTGCAGATGGTATCGACCTCTCCATGGCTCCTGTCTCTGGTGGCACCTGCCAGCCTGATATCATCACCATGTGGCACGCACTCCGCGGTACTGAATTCGATTTGGATATCGATATCAACAAGATCCGTGGCGCAGAAGAAGCCTTCAAGGAAGCAATGAAGGACTACTTCCTCCCGCCGGAAGCTCTCTCTGCAAGCCCTGTGATTATTTGGTCTCCGATGCCCGGTGGCGCACTCACGGCAAATACGCAGATGCTCCGTGACAATGGCCTCATGGACAAGTATGACCAGATGATCGATGAAATGTACGACGCTGTGCGTTGCGGTGGTTTCGGTACCTCTGTGACTCCCGTGTCTCAGTTCTACTTCCAGCAGGCATTCAACAATGTGATGTTCGGTAAGTGGAAGAAGATCGCTCCTGGCTACGGCAAGATGGTGCTCGGTTACTTCGGTAAGACCCCCGCCGCTCCCGATCCTGAAGTGGTGAAGATTGCCGCTGAACAGCTCGGTCTCGAACCCACCACCAAGACGGTGCTCGAAATCAATGACGCTGACACTAAGAAGGGCCGCGCCGCAGCAGAACAGATGCTCAAGGACGCAGGTCTCCCCGTGACCGAAGAAAACCTCTTCATCGCCGCTTCCTGCCTTGAAAAGGGTATTGCTTACCTCAAGGATCCCGCAAATGCTCCGCTCGGTATTCGTTTGAACGAAAAGCCGAAGGCTACTTCCGCTGGTGGCGCTTGCACGGTGACCATCAATGGTAAGGCTTATGGCGTGGAACTCAAGGATGGCAAGGCTGTGGTCAATGGTCAGACCTATGACTACTCCGTTGCTGACGGCATCACTGCCGCTCCTACTGCCGCTGCCGCCACGGGTGAAGCCATCACCGCTCCGCTCCCGGGCTTGGTCCTCCGTATTACTGCTCCTGCTGGCACCGCAGTGAAGAAGGATGACGAAATCCTCGTGATTGAAGCAATGAAGATGGAAATGCCCATCAAGGCTCCGAAGGATGGCGTTGTCGCTTCTATCGCAGTCAGCAATGGCGATAAGATCAACGCTGGCGACACGCTCGCTACGATGTAATTTCGCGAAGGAGATTCTTCAATGTTTTCCAAAATCATTACATTGAGCATCGCGATGCTGATGAGTGTCTGTGCGTTTGCACAGGCACCCGAAGCTCCCGTCGCTCCTGTTCAGGCACCCGCTGAAACGGTTGCAGAAGCACCTGCTGCAGACGATAAGTTCGCTGGCATCCAGTCTACGGTGCAGTTGGTGAAGCTTCGTCGTCAGCTCTTGGCTGAAAACAAGGCCGCTTTCGAAGATAAGTCCAATGACACAGACGTGGAATTGCACGGTTCTTACCTTCACATCACCAATGGCTTTATGACCACTGATGACACCCCCGGTGCAGTGAAGGAAGAATACGAAGCGTACAACTACTACGTAAACCCCAAAAATGGTCAGCGTCAGTTGAAGTTCCCTGACTTGGTTGGTAAGCAGATTGACATGCCGCAGGTCTCTGGTGTGATTCACTCGCACCAGGTGGGCGATTGGCAGTTGACCGCCAGCCGCATCGCTAGCATGTGGGACTCCACGGGTATCATGGGCTTCACCGCTAAGGAAGAACCCGCCCCCGCAGGTCGCGTTGAAGCTCTCCCCGGCGGTCATCAGAAGACGGCATTGCCTTTCGGCATTAGCCAGCTCTTGATGATTGTGGTGTGCTTGTTCCTTGTCTATCTCGCAATTGTGAAGGGCTTTGAGCCCCTCTTGCTCCTCCCCATCGGCTTTGGTGGTTTGCTCGCAAACATCCCCTTCGCTGGCGTGACGGCAGCTCCGGTGTTGGACACCCTCGGCAACGTGGTTGAACCCGGTGGCTTCCTTTACTACACCTTCGAAATGGGTATCAGCTCCGGTCTCTTCCCCATCCTCATCTTCATG
>JAGCML010000263.1 GCA_017646485.1 Kiritimatiellia bacterium | reverse complement strand
TGTGGCAAATCAAGTCAAATTTGTAAAGAAAAAAAGAGAAAAATTTTAAAACCGAGAAAATTCGGCCGTAAAAGGCGGTTATGCCTCTGTTGACCGCTTAAAACTTTCTTTTTACCATTTTGGCGAAAAACGACGTTTTAGCAGCGTATCACCTGCGTCATTTTCGCGCATGCTAACACTCTTTAAAAACGCTTCCTGTGTAAAATTTTTAAGGGTAAATTTCCGCTCACCAAAATTCTAAAACAGTACAATTTTTAGCCGAGACTTTTTAGCCCTGTTAAAATAGTCCGAAGGAGGGAAATCGATAAAAGTAAAATCAAGTTTGACTGAAATTCAAAATCAGTTTGACTGGAAGTGAATAACAAAATGGGTGTTTTGGAGAGAGGAAGGGGCTTGTTGTGAAGTTGCTAAAGGGCAGAAGGGTGATTTGTTCAAAATCACCTTACACCTGTACGGAGCGTCACCTTATGAGAGGTAATGGGCGAGGGTGCGTGGAAGCCAATCGGGGAGCAGTTCGGTCAAGCGTAGCCAGAAGGCGGTTGAGTGATTAAAGTGTTCCAAGTGCACTAATTCATGCGCGAGGGTTTCTTCCATCACCGACTGGGGCAAATGGCAGAGCGACTCATTGAGTCGAATCACGCCATCACGGGTGCACTGACCTAAAATGCGCGGGCGAAGCGGACAAATATCAATGCGTTGGGGCATGCGTTTCAAGCGCGGCTTAAAGGTTTCCAGGGAGGCATGCGCAGCATCCAACAATGCCTTTCGCGCAAACGCCTCCACATGCGCTCTCCGCTTTACGGGATCAATGGCACGCTTAAAGGCCACTTGTAGCTCTCCCTCCTGCATCCACACATCCTCATAACCTGCGAAAGGCACACAGCGAACCGGCACCAGACATCCAAACAAAGCAATGTGGTTCTCGTCAGGCAACGTCACTTGCGGACAATTCTGCGCCTGCCAAGCGGCCATTAGCAAGGATTCTTCTACCGTACCATGCGCCGCATGCAGAAAGACACCCACAACACCCCGTGTCGGCACAAACACAACCTGCGTACGCGACAAGCGGCGTTCTGATAAATTGGTACGCCCCTGCCGAAAGACTTTGACCGAAAAGCCTTTAAATGAAGGAATCGGAGATTTTTCAGCGACTAACATAGACACTTCAAATAAAAACCGCCTCCCAGCAGATTCTCCTCTGGGAAGCGGTAGGTTCAAGTGAGGGGATTAGTCCTTCTTCAAACCCGTCAAACGCAGAATTGCGTCTGCATCAGGGTCGCGGCCCATCAACTGACGGAAGACCTCTGCAGCAGGCTTCGAACCGCCCAAGGCAAGAATTGTATCACGATACTTCTTACCCAAGCGGCGACGGGTCGCAGGCTTTTCACCAGCGAAGAGGCCATAGATATCAGCAGAGAGCGTTTCACTCCACTTGTAGGAATAGTAACCTGCCGCATAGCCGCCAGCAAAGATGTGCGTGAAGGCATTTAAGAAGCGGTCTTCCGCATGGAAAGGTTCGGGCAACAACTTCTTGCCATAGGCTTCCTTACACGCATTCGCCTGCTTGTACTTCTTCGGATAAGCCTTAGAATGGAGCGTCAAGTCTGTCAAAGCGAAGAGCAACTGACGGACGAGCGCATTACCTGCACGGAAGGTACGCTTCTGCACAATCGCATTCGCCAATTCATCGGAGAGCTGTTCGCCCGTCTTAATGTGGCAAGAGAGCGACTTCAAGATGGCGGGCTCGTAGGGGAACTGTTCCAAGAACTGCGAAGCGATTTCCACTGCGTCCCATTCCACATTTGCGATGCCTGCACAAGTCGGAGAATCAACGGTAGTGAGGATTTCTTGCAAAGCGTGCCCCGCTTCATGGAAGAGGGTGACGACTTCGTAGAAACTCATGGTGGCGGGTTGCTTCCCACGCGGCGGCTTCTGATTGCACACAATCACAGCGATGGGCAACTGCTTCCGCGTTTCAAAGTCACGCCCACGGATCTCATTCATCCATGCACCCCCACGCTTCGTGCCCGGACGTGCATACGGATCAAAGTAGAAGCCAGCAATCACCTCATCCTTCGCATTCTTCACGCGATAGAAGCGCACATCCTTATCCCATGCCTTGATATTTCCCTTGGCACGTTCAAAAGTGACACTGAAGAGATCTTCGCAGAGCTTAAAGAGACCGTCCAAGACGCGTTCCATCGGGAAGTAATCACGCAATGCCTCTTCATCAAAGCCAAAGAGATGCTGAGAGAGTTTTTCAACCCAATAACTCTTATCCCACGACTTGAGTTTGCCCTTAAAGCCATTCGCCTTTGCGAAACGTGCGAGTTCGCGTTCCTCTTCCTTCGCAACAGGCTTACCGACAGCCACCATGGGCTCCAATAAGGCCAACACATTCGCCGGCGTCCCCGCCATCTTTGCTGCGGTCGAGAGATGGGCATAGTCGGGCAAGCCCAACATTTCGGCCAACTGTTGGCGCAAGCGCAAAATCTTTTCAATCAAGGGCGCATTATTGGTCTTCCCAGCAGAAGCGCGCGTGCAACGCATCCGCCAGAAGCGTTCGCGCACATCCGAAGACTCTGCATAACGCATCACGGGATCATAGGTCGCGAAATCAATCCCCAACGTCCAAGGCCCCTTCCCCTGAAGCAAGTCAGCAGGAATGCCCGCAGCTTCATCTTCAGCAATGGTCACCTTCGATTCGCGTTCCGAATCCAAGACATTATTGGAGAACTTCATCGAAAGCTTGCCCAATTCAGCCTGAATCTTGTTGAAGCGACGACGATCAGCCCCTGTCAAGCCCACGCCAGCAAAACGCATCGAACGGATATTCGAATCCAACACATGGCGTTGCCACGGCTTCAACTTCTTATCCTGTTCCAAGAGGGACAACATCCCTTCATACAAAGCCTTACTCTGCGAGACCAATAGACTCAAAGCGATAATTGCGGGTTGGAAACGTTCTTCCACGGCGCGCCATTCATCATTGCTAATCACCGATGTCAAGTGACAGAGAATACCCCATGTTTCAAAGGGCACACGAACAGCCTCTGCAGGTGCGAGAATTAATCCACGCCAAGAGATGTCCAACTGCTTTTCCACTACCTTAAAAGCACGCTCAGCTGCCGGAATAGACTCCTCCAACACGGTGGCACACAATTCGGGTGTCATCGCGGCATAATTGGGCATCCAGTCATTGGAGAGGAAGGGATTCTTTACAGTCTTCATGAATTCAACTCCTGTAAGTATACGATGGATTAATGTTCAAGCGAAAGAGGTTCTTCGATAATGGCACAACGCGTCAACGTTAAACCACGTTTGCGACAAAAGGCGCGAATGTCTGCAAGACGCGCTTCACCGATAGTCGGCGTGGTCACAATGATTTGGCTTGGACGTAACCGTTGGAAAAGGGCTTCATCCTCAAGCACCTCAAGCGGGCCAAGAATGGGTAAATCGCGGAAAATACGTCCACGCAGACCTGGATTGTCATCCAAAACCCCCAAGAGCGCCACATTGTTTCGCGTCACGTTAGCCTCACACAAGGTGATGTAGGCACGCAGATTCATGCCTGCCCCGTAGAAAATAGCGCGCGCAATTGTGGCATCCGAGAGGGACTGCTTACAGAGACGTTGGTTCTCTCTGAACGTTAACCACTGCACAAAAACCGTCTTCAGCAAACGCACCAAGGTCAGTGGAACGGGCAAAATCAGCGCCCAGACCAAGTGTAAGAGAACCACGCGTTTGGCGATATCAGGAAAGACATAACTCACCAAGAGGTGCGACACCAATGACCCCAAACCAATCGCTAAGACCAGCATGAACTCATCGCGACGCGTACTCCGCCCCCAAATGCGCGTATAAGCCTTCACCATTACTAAAGCCAAGACCACGGGCACGGCATACCAGAGGAAGAGATTCAACCACTGCACCCCAGAAAAGGTGGGCAACCACTCACGGCCCAAGAAGGCAAACACCGCAAAGAGGCCCACCATGATGACACAGTCCGCCAAAACATAGCACGGCACCGTAATCAAACGCGACCCATTGCGTGCGCCAGGACGTGTAATTAAACGGCCAGCATCCCACAATTCCACATCGGTCATCGCGCGGAAAATCACCATCGCAAAGGCAAAAAAGCCAATCAAGAAGACCGTCGCTTGGCTCATGCGAAGGCACAACGAAAGGAAGCCCAACGCCACCAAGGCAATCGCCAAACCGTAAAGGCCCCACACGGCAAGACGTTGATTACCCTGACACCAAGCTAATAGACGGTGATGCACGTGCGAACGATCCGCCATCATCACGCCATTCTTCGCCGAAACCCCTTCTGCGCGCAACAAAATGTAACGCAAGGTGCGACGCAAAATTGCCAATATCGTATCAATTAGCGGCATCCCGATGCAGAGCAAAGCGAAGCCCATCGTTAAAACAAAGGCGTCTTCTCGGCGCGTGGACAAGGCAATCGTCGCCAAAAGTAACCCTAAGAAAAGACTGCCCGTGTCACCCATAAAGATGGTGGCAGGGTGATAGTTGTAGCGCAAAAAGCCCAAGAGCGTGCCAATCAAAATAAAACCAATCACCGGCACCATGCCTGGACTCGTCACATAAAGCACGCCCACCAAGCCGGCCGTGGCAATAATGGCCAACCCAGAGGAAAGGCCGTCTAAGCCATCAATGAGGTTAAAGGCATTAATCACGCCGATGTACCACACCAATGTGAGCGGCACATACACCCACGGCGATGCCGTCCAGGCACCCCAAGAAAGCGGTAATAAGAAACGTGCGCCACCATAGCACAACAACAAGGCCGCCACAATCTGTGCGCCCAATTTAAGCAACGGCGCCATCCCACGCAAATCATCATAGAGGCCTGTAATCAATAAAACGCCCGCAGCCGCCGAGAACCAGGGCAACAAGGGATAAAAAGGCGACAAGATTAAGCATGAAGGCCAAACCCAATAGGCCAAACCCAAGGTTAAGAAGAAGGCAAGGATAACCGCCAAGCCACCCCCACGTGGAATGGGCACTTGATTCACACGGCGCGCATCGGGTTGGTCAACAGCCCCCAAGCGCGTCATTAGGGTTCGCACCAGTGGCGTCAAAATCAGGGACAGCACACCAGCTGTCAGAAAAAGCATTGCGGGAATTAAGATTTTCTCAAACATCTCAAATCCATCCTTAAAATCATTCTGCTCGCAATTGATCGAGGCAAGCCATCACTTCATCCATCGTTTCTGGGGTCAGATTACGTCCAGAGGGCAAACATAATCCATCACGGAAAAGCGCAGCATCTACACCAGAAAGCACGGCATCACACGCACGGAAGACGGGTTGCAGATGCATCGGTTTCCACAGCGGGCGCGCTTCAATGCCACGGGCGGTGAGCGCTTCCACCGCCTTTAAGGGATCGACGCCCTCAAGCGTCACCACCGTCAACCAACGATTCGGCACGCCATAGTCGGCCGTGGGCATCGGATGAATCCAAGGGCGCGACGCAAAGCGTTCGTTCCACGCCTGCCAAACGGCAGCCTTATCACGTAAGGCATCTGCCAAATGGCGAAGTTGGCCCACGCCAATCGCCGCCGGAATATTCCCCAAACGACCGTGCGTGCCCACATAAGCGTGTTCATACCATGGGAAAGGTTCACGCGCCTGGGAGGCTAATTTACGACAATGCGCCATCAGGGCATCATCGTCAGAAAGCAACATTCCCCCGCCCCCAGTGGTGATAATCTTGTTGCCATTAAAAGAATAAATCGCAGCCCATGCGCCCTTGCCAGAAGGTCGCCCACGATAGGTCGCCCCAACGCTCTCTGCGGCATCAACACTCAGTTTTACCCCCGCAGCATCACAGAGCGTAAGCAAGGCATCAATATCGCAACTCTGCCCATACAAGTCCGTGACAATCACGGCCTTTGCCTGCGGGTAACGTTGCAAAGCCTCCGCTAATAACTGGGGATCCATACACCATGTCGCAGGATCGGAATCCACAAAGACAGGTTCTGCACCCAAAGAGACAAAGGCTGCCACCGAACCAATGAAGGTTAAGTCGCTAACAATGATTTTATCGCCCGGTTGAATCTCTAAAGCACGCGCCAACAATTCTAAGGCCATCGTGCCAGAAATGGTTGCTAAGGTCTGCCGAAAGCCAAAGCGCTCTGCGGCTTCGCGTTCGAACAAATCCACCATAGGACCGCAGGGGGCGATGTAGTTGGAGTCAAACGCCTCTCCGACCAGACGCCGTTCGAGATCGCCATTCATCACTGGAGGAGAGAGAAATACGCGCATGACTTTAGCCCTTCGGTGTCTATTTGGTGAATGTCAATTCAGACCGTTATGGCGTAACAGCCGTTGGCTTACGCAAACTGTAAAAGAGAATGCCCAACCATTCCTTCGCATAGGCCATCGTCAGTGTGCCCGATTGGAAAGAAGGCAACTTCTGCCATAAGGGCATCACGGACCACTGTGCCTTTGTCAAAGAGGCTTCTGTATCACAAGAGACCGGAATAAAGGTGATGTTCGGATACTGAAACAACATCATTGAACGTGGCAAGTGCCACGCAGAGGTCGCTAAAAAGACCTGCTTACACTTCCGTTCGGCCAACATTTTATAGGTGTAATTCGCATTTTCTGCCGTATCACGCGCACGATCCTCGCAGAGAATAGCAGACGCTGGCACCCCGAACATTTCCAAAAGCGGTTTTTCAGAAATTGCCGCCATTTCACCCGTGGGAATAATCACAGGGGCTTTCCCCGCTTTCCAGAGACGGAATGCCATAATCGCACGGTCTGCCGCTGCATAACACTCGGTGTGCGGGAAGCCGGGACGCGTCGCCCCTAACCCGCCACCTAAAAGAACAATCGCATCGGCCTTAGGATAATCCGTAATGACTTTCGGCGGATACTGACGCTCTAAAGAGAGCCCCAAGGTCATTGATGTCCAGGGCAACATCACAAAGGTCAAGAGCGCATCTAAACAGAATAGCACCACGGCAGGACGATATTGTTTCCGCCAGAAGAGCCAACAAGCCACAGCCAGCATCCCGACCAATACCAATGTGGAGGGTAAGCAGAACCAAAGCAACCACTTAAAGAGCGCAAACATTTACTTCTGCCTTTCTTTAATGCGATGTAAGAGCACCGCCAAACTTATGGCAAGGTCTTCGCGTTGCACCAAAATCTCGCTGGGCAAATCTAACTGTGCGGGCGTGAAATTCCAAATTGCCTCAACACCTCCCGCCACCATCTGTTCGGCGACGCGCTGCGCACGGTCTGCTGGCACCGTTAAAATGCCCAATTTCGCATTCAGGCGCAGCACCGTCTCCGTGAGTGTGTTTACAGGAAAGATGGGCGTCCCCGAGAGGATGAGGTTGCATCGTTCAGGGGCAGCATCAAAGCCAGCGGCAATCAGAATCCCCTGTTTGCGAAACCCTGGATAGGACAAAAGCGCAGAGCCCAATTTGCCTACGCCGACAAGCACGGCAATCGTCTCGTCATCGGCGCCAATCAATTGTTCAATTGCAGGAATCAACCGATCAATTGGGAATCCAAGGCGTGGCTTTCCACAAACTCCTGTACGCGCTAAATCTTTACGCACCACAATCGGCTCAAAGCCAAGCGTCGCTGCGAGAGAGGCTCCCGAAGCATACGCATGGCCTTCGCTCTGGAGTTGTTGCAATGCGCGAAGGTAGAGCGGCAAGCGCTGAAGAATATTCGTTCCAAACTTCATCTTTTACGAAAGGAATGCACGCATTATTCTTCAACTTCTTCCACTTCAACCGTTTCCAGCGCTTCTGCGGGCTGTTCGGGTTCGTCGGCCAAAGGCTTACCGATGTCATAGCCCAACAGGCGGCAGTCCAACGCGCCATTCTTGAAGTCCAGGATTTGCTTGGTCTGCAAACGCACACGCAACGAAAGCGGCTTTGAAGAGGTAATCATCCAAGCTTCCCAACCGCTTGGTACCGCCGTGCGCAACCACGTGCTAATACCATCATAGAGCGGTTCAAGCGCGGTTTCTTCTTCCAATCGTTCACCATAGGGCGGATTCATGAAGATCACACCAGGCTGAGCAGGCAAAGAGGTGTCAGCAAAATCGTCGACGAAGAACTTCACATTGTGGCCTACGCCGGCAGCATTGGCATTGCGTTCGGCGATATCCACCGCCTCTTCTTCCCAGTCCACACCGACAATCACAGGGACGGAGGGATCATCGTGGGCCACTTCTTCACGCTTGGCTTGGGCGGTCATTTCACGCCAAATATCCTGAGGCGTAGCCCCAATGCGACGACGTGCGCTCACGCCGGCCTTTTCGCCAGGAATGATGGAGGTCCATCCACGCAAATGCATGAAGGCATAATCGGCGCGGAACATACCCGGGAGAATATTGCGTGCCATCAAAGCAGCTTCAATCGCAGGGGTGCCCGAACCGCTGAACGGCACCACGAAGGGACTCTTCTTATCCCACCCCGTGGCCATCACGCAAGCTGCCGCAAGGGATTCTTGCATGGGAGCAAGCCAACCTTCCTTACGATAACCGCGACGCGAGAGGGAATTGCCCGAGGTATCAATGTAAATCTTTGCGTGCGTATCTTCCCACCAGAGATAGATGGCGGCGCTGGGAGTGCCTTCGGTGATGCGTGAGG
>JAGCML010000262.1 GCA_017646485.1 Kiritimatiellia bacterium | reverse complement strand
TGTCCAGAACCTTGTGCTGCGCCAGCTTCCAACACGCTATCCCACACTTCGGTGGTGCGCGTATCAAAGTGGTAAATCGTCAGTTTACGACCATCGCCCACAATTTCGCCGCGCGTACCAAAGACCTTGGTTTCGCGCCCGCCGGTGTAGGTGTAGCTTTCCATCTGGTGGGCCACCGTTACACCGCCTTCAAAGCGCAGATTGACCACTTGATGGTCCACAGCATCATTGTCGCAAGCATAGACGCATCGTCCATAGGGTCCTTCTGCGAGCATTGCCTTCATCGCAGCATCGCTCTTATCTACGAAGGGATAACGGTAGTCTTGGCGTTCCAAGTAAATCTTGCGCGCAGAGTAGGGGCACGCACGTTCAATCGTTGCAGGGCAGTCTAAGCAACGCTCCGCTGCACCTGCAGGACGATGCGCGGCATTGAAGTGGAAGGTGTTGCCAAAGGAGGAGACCCCTGTGCAACGTTTGTTCAGCCACCACACAAACTGGTCAAAGTCGTGGCAACACTTCTGGAGGATCATCGGCGAAGCGCGTTCGGTATTCCCCCAGTTGCCACGGCAGAAGCTGTGTGCTGCGTGCATGTAGGCGACGGGTTCGAGGTGCTGAATGCTGACCGTTTCACCAATTGCCTTCGCATCCAAGAGTTCCTTCAACTTCTTGAAGTAGACGGTGTAACGCAATACATGGCCCAGAATGACGAGGCGATCTTTCTTCTCGTGCACCTGCTTCGCCAAACGTTCGCACTCTTCCCAAGAACGCCCCATCGGCTTTTCTAAGAGCAGGTGATAACCCGCTTCCAAGCAAGCAATTGCAGGCTCAATGTGCAGTGCATCCGGCATGGTGACCGTCATAACATCGCAGTCGGGCTTTGCTGCCACAGCTTCTGACCAATCTCCCCAAACGGCTTCTGGCGGCAGATTGTACATCTCGGCCACGGCCTGTGCAGTCTTCGGGTTGATATCAGCCACACCAACGATTTTGACACGTTCAGGAAAGGCCTTTGCGTAAGAAGCATAGGTCCTGCCGCGATCACCGGCTCCTAAAATGACGATTCGAATCGGTTGTTGCATCGCATCCTCCGTTCTTTTAAAACCCATAAAGTATACCATAAATAGAAGAGACACAATTTGCGATTCTGTGGTACGCCTGTTTGAAAAAGTGTGAAAATACTAAAAAAGTGGGGTGGAAAAGCGAGATGTGCTATAGTAACTCCATCGAATGAAAATGTTAAATCCTGTTTCATAAGATGGAGGTTAAGATGAAGATGGTGTTGGCGACGCTTTTCGGTATGGGAGGTTTAATTGCAATGTGCGGTTGCTCATGCGTTCCGTCTGAAACGCTTCCACGTCCTAAAGGGGACGTGCTCCTGGATGTGCGTACGCCGGAAGAATTTGCCAGCGGGCATCTCCAAGGCGCCCTGAATCTGCCCTATGATCAAATCACCGCGGATGTCGTGACGCAAATCCCCGACAAAACTGCAACCATTCAAGTCTATTGCCGAAGCGGTAGACGGTCTGCAATCGCTGTGGAGACATTGAAAACATTGGGTTACACCGACCTTCAGGATCTGGGCGGCTTCTCCGATGCACAGGCGGTTCTTAAGCTCCCCATTGAACCATAACCCAAGAGTTGCTTCGTTCGCATCCTCTTGTGAAGGAGGGTGTAAACCTGCGGCTACGCTACGAAAAGCGCACCTTTCTCCAAGGTGCGCTTCATTTTTCGAATTAGAAAATCACATTAAATGAAATATGCTCCCGCTTGCGCTGCGGTGAAGAGGTATGTAAAGTGCAATCTGCCGTAACGCGAAGGCGCGCTTAAAACAAAAAAGCCAGCCGATTGGCTGGTTTTTTATTAGGTGGGTAAGATGGTGGGCGGAGACGGACTCGAACCGCCGACAGCCTGAGTGTAAATCAGGAACTCTAACCAACTGAGTTACCCGCCCGCACAGGTTCAAATGACGGAAATGGTGCCGGAGGAGGGACTCGAACCCTCACGCTTTAGGGGCGGCAGATTTTGAGTCTGCTGTGTCTGCCATTTCACCACTCCGGCGTTCTT
>JAGCML010000028.1 GCA_017646485.1 Kiritimatiellia bacterium | reverse complement strand
GGCAGCTTTATTCCTACGGGCTTCCGCAAGCTTTTTCCGAAGATGCAGGGCAATCTCACCGATACGATGGAGGCGCTCTCCGAACGCCTGCGTGATACCTCTCGTGTACGCGTGTGTGAAGCGATGAATGACAACATTTGCGTTTGCCAGGTGGATACGCCGGCTCGTGAAATCGCTGCAATGCTCGCTGAAAAAAATGCTACGGTGGCTTATGTGCTTGACTCGGAACGTCGTCTGATTGGGGCGATTCCTTTGGCACGATTCTTCCGCCGTATTCTTAAAGACTAATCGCCTATGGGCAAAATGCAAGAAATCTTGCCAGGGCTTGTTGACCTGCAATATCGCGGTCGCAAGTCATGGCAGTGGCTACGTTTTTGGATGCCGGCCGAGGGTGAAGCCTTGCGCACGGGTCGCACAGTGTTTATCTGTGCAATGGTGGGAATCGTCGTTGGTCTGATGGCCATCTGGTTCTTCTCCATGATTGAATGGGTGAAAGTTTACGCATTAGAGTCCTTTACGCTCTACCATCCTCCTGCAGCAGGTGGCGAAATTGCCATTGCGCATCCCTTGGACATTCACTACGCTTTACTGAATCGTCTTTGGGGAGGCGGAGAGGTATTGGGGATGGAAATCCCTGCCTTAGGCACAATCTTTGCGGGCTTTATTCGTTTCCTCTTGCCAGGCTTGGGTGCACTTTTGGCGTGTTTAATCGCACGACGCTTTGCACCTTCGGCCAGTGGACATGGTACGGACACTGTGATTAGTGCGTATCACCACTCGGCTACAGATTTACCCATTGCGGTGGCTCCCGTGAAGGTGATTGCCTCTTCGCTGGTGATTGGTACGGGTGGTTCGGCGGGTGCAGAAGGGCCTGTAACGCAGATTGGCGCTGTGTGCGGCACTGCAGTGGCGCGTCTCTTCCGTTTGTCGGCTTACGAACGGCGTGTCCTGCTTGCCGCGGGTATGGCTGCAGGCATCGGTGCCATCTTCAGATCGCCAATGGCGGGGGCACTCTTCGCAGCAGAAATCTTCTATCGTGGCTTTGACTTAGAGGGCGATGTGCTCATCCCTTCAATGGTGGCCTCTACGATTTCGTACATGACCTTTGCCTGCGTATTTGGTTGGGAGCCCGTCTTCCATACGCCGCAGGAATTCTTCAATTCGCCGATTAAATTCCTCTGCTACACCGTGCTCGCCTTCGTGATTGCTGCAGCGGTGCGCTTCAACATCCTCTTCTTCCGTCAGACGGAAATCGCCTTCCGCAGATTGCAGGTGAAGCCGTGGCAGAAACCGCTTATTGGCGGTTTGATGGTCGGTGCGCTTGGCCTCTTCTTCCCGCAGATTCTCTCTTCGGGCTATGGTTACATCCAGCAGACATTGCAGGGCAACCAAGAGGTCATCGCCTCTCCCTTCTTTGGGAAACACATCATTCTTTTGTTGCTTGGCTTAGGCTTCTTGAAGGCGATTGCCACCTCATGTAGTGTGGGCTCTGGCGGTTCGGGCGGCATGTTAGGCCCGGCGCTTTTCAGCGGCGCAATGTATGGCGCAGGCATTGGGGCCCTCTTTGATTGGCTCTTCCCTGATTTGAATATTAGCATGGCGAATTGTGCCATGATTGGTATGGCGGGCTACTTGACTGCTGCAGTGCGCACCCCGCTCGCCGCAATTTTGATGGTGAGCGAATTCACGGGCAATCACAATCTGCTTTTGCCCGCGATGTGGGTCTGCGGCTTCTCCTTCTTGATGACGCCAGGCTGGACGCTCTACAAGAGCCAAGTCCGTGACCGTGACTCCTCACCGGTTCATCGCGAACGTCACGGTTCGCTCCAACACGACTCCGCGATTCGCCTTCCTGTGAAACCTCGCAAGAAGCGCACAAAAGTCTAATCGCTCTCTCTTTTACTTCCTTTGAATACGCTTTCCTTATGGCAGAAGAACTTACGCTCCCAGAAGAACTCGCAGACGAAATCCGCTCCCGTGTTTTTGGTGATGGTTTTATTCGTTTGACTCAATCCCTCACTCGCGATGGTGCACCCTTTCGTATCTCTTTGCGCCCAGTGCGCTTGAAAGGGGAGGTCTTTATTCAAGCCGAGATGTGCGACAATGGCCGTACACAAGTACGTAATCTCTCCGATAATGCCGCACGAAAAGGCTTGGAAGATATCCTGCGTCAGTCGGGTAAGCGCGATTTGCATGTGATTAGCACTGCGGGGGATTTGCATATCCGTGTGACGAAGAAGGGTAAACCGCTCGTTTCGCGTGGTAAGCCAAAGGCTTCCGCTAACGCTGACGCACCTGTCATCCCAGATGGGCATGATCAT
>JAGCML010000261.1 GCA_017646485.1 Kiritimatiellia bacterium | reverse complement strand
CAGCGCGGTCTCTATGAAGGCGCGCCAATGGCATCGGCTAATAGCCTCGGTTCTGAAGACGAGAACGCGAAGTTCTTAGCTGACACGGATATCTTTACGAATGCCGCTGCGGGTGATTACACGCTCAATGTCAATGTGGCGTCTTCTTTGATTGAAGATAAGGGTGATTCGTCGTTGGGTGACCATTATGACGAACTGTGGTACGACGTTGATTTGGCTGGGCGTCCGCGTTTGTTGGATGCGTCCATCGATTTGGGTCCGTATGAAATTGCAGACGCGTTTACGGTAACGTGCGAAGTGGTAGGGGTGGGCTCGGCCACGGTTTCCCCAAGCTTCATTCAGGAAGGTGATCCCGTCACCTTGACCGCACAGCAGGATGCCAATTACGCACGTGAATTCATCGGTTTCTATGTTAATGGTGAATTGATTTCCACGGAGGCTTCTTGTACTTACAATCCTGTGAGTACGGATAAGATTGAAGCGCGCTTCGCAGGGCTTTCTGCAACAACGGAAACGCTCGCGGATGTGTTGGAGCAGTTGCATCCCACTATTCGTGAAGAAGTCACGCTCGCCGATGGCGCTTACACGATCTCTGCCTTGACGAAGCCAGTTGCCTTCGTCGGTACGTCGATTGCAAACACGACGATTACCCTCTCGGATAATTGCCAGGGCTCCTTCTTTATCAATACCACGGTGACGGGTTCGGCTTCCAATGCCACCTTGCACCGCAGCTTGGCCACGAACTTCTCGGGTTCGGACTTGACGCTCACCTCGTCGGTGATTGCTTCGAACTGTGGCGCAATGTCGGGTACGGCGGTGAATGTTACGGCTTACACCACGATGCCTACCGGCTTAACGTGCGCCGATTGTGTAACGTTGAATGCCACAACCAATACGGTGGCAGGCGCAATTCTTCCCAAGGGCGATGGCAATATTGACGCAGGGCAGGGGAATAGCGGGATTACGCCTTATGACAATTTGGATATTGCGGGGCGCCCGCGTGTCATTGGTCGTGCCGTAGATTGTGGTGCGCATGAATGTCATTACATTACGTTGACGGTAGAAGCCTCGGGTTACTACACATCCCTTACACCTGCAGTCGGCTCTTATGAAGTCTTGACGGGCGATGTGATGGCCTTTGGCGGTGAATCTCCGCGTACCTTTGAAGGTTGGACCTTGCCGAATGGCACGATGGTTTCTGCGAACCTGAATGTAGATTGCGTGATTCCTGAAGTGGATGTCACAATGGTGGCTACTTTCGCTGGGTTCACGATGCAGCCAGGTGATTCTGTGCCTGAAGATACGACGGCCGCAGATACGATTACGCTTACCGCTGGCACGTATAATCAGGACTTTGACACCGCAGCTAAGATTGTTGGAACGGGTAAGCAACGTGATGTCTTCCTCACGGGAACGATTGCGAATGCCACCTTGGAAGCTGTGACGCTTCAGGGCGCAACCCTTTCGGGTGTAACCTTAAATCGTTGTTATGTGAAGGGTGGCACGATTACAGGAAGTGCTGTTTACAACTCCATTTTGGTGGGTACGACGGCAAATGAAGGCACTTACATCAATAATACTACGGTGAATACCACGCTGAGCGGTACCGTTAAGAATACGCGTAGCGTGGCCGAAGAAAGCGTTGACTACACCCCTTCGCAAGAAGAGGCTGACGAGGGTGATTCCTTGACGCCTAAAGAACGCAATGCCTTGGGCGATTACGATTACTACGGTAATCCGCGTGTGAACAATACGTCAATTGATGCCGGCGCAGTGGAATATGTATGGCCTCCTCATCGCGTGACGATTGACGTGATTGGTCATGGCTTGGTTGAGCCACGTGGCGTCGTGGAAGTGGTCCGTGGTGCCTCTTTGACCTTTACGGTGGCGGAAGATCCGAAGCATCTACGCGGTGACGCTGTTGTAGAGAATGCCGAAAAGATTTCTGATGGTACTTATCGTGTAGCACCATCGGCTGATATGACGGTGACGGTGACCTTCCCTGGTTTGACCGTAGCGTCTGGCGGCGACATTAATGCTGCGATTGCTGAGGCGCAGGATGGCGAAACCATCACGGTTGCTCCAGGGACGTATGGCGCAATTGATGTGAAGGGTAAACGCTTGAAGATTGTCGCCTTTTCTTCGAATCCTTACGATACGATTATCGATGCTCAGGGGGCGAAGCGTGCCGTGAAACTCGCTGATGGTGCCGAAATCATTGGCTTCACCATTCAGAATGGTCTCTCCAATGAAGGTGCAGGTGTGTATGGCGGTACGGTGCGCCGCAGCGTGATCCGTTGGAATAAGCTCACGTACAACGGCTTCGGTGCGGGTGTGTGCAACACCTTCGCAGAATCCTGCTTGATTGTGGATAACGGTTCGACTACGGTGGAACGTTCCAATGGTGGTGGTGCCGCCAACTCCGAACTTTTGAACTGTACGGTCGTGCGGAACGTGGCTGACAAGGGCGCGGGTCTCTATGATTGTACGGCAAAGAATGCGGTGATCGCCCTCAACGTTGACCTCACGGGGGCAACCTCCGATTGGACGGGTGACTCGGTGGAGCCCGACCCGACGGATTGTTGCACGCCCACCACGGGCGGCGTTGCTGTAGATGCGGCCAACCTCTTTGTGGATGCAGCGAATAATGACTGGCGCCTCCGTGAAGGCGTTGCTTGCGTGGACAAGGGCACTACAGATGATCGATTAAGCTCAACCGACTTGACGGGTGCAGCGCGTGTCTATGGTGATGACGTGGATATGGGCGCAATTGAATGGAACGCCCCTGATCGTAAGGTGAAGATTAGCTTGATTGGTCGCGGTGTCGCAACTGTTTCCTACACGAAGAATGACGCCACCTCGACTGAAGAAGTCATGTGGGGCAATACGGGCGTCTTGAGTGTGCCGCACGGCACCGATTCGTTGACGCTCTCTTGGACAGAAGATGCGGAGGCGACCTCCGTAAAGCGTACGCTCAAGGGCATTACCGCTGATGGTGTGATGATTGCAGACTCCGCAACCGCAGGCACTACGGACTTCTCGTGGATCCTGGTCACGCGTGATACGGTGAATGTGGACTTGGTCTTCGTGGCTGAAGAATTGACGGTGAATTCGGATGACGCTTTGACGGCGGCATTGGCTTCTGCTATTCCTGGTGAAACGATTCATGTGGCAGAAGGCACGTATGCTGCCGAAGTAACCGTTGGGGCAGGGGTCACCTTGGATGGTGATAAGGTCGCAACCCTTACGGGAGGTGTCACGCTTGCAGATGGCGCACTCTTGAAGAATGTGACGGTCACGACGAATACGGTTGTGGGTCCTGAAAATGGTTCAGCAACGCTCTTGCACAGCATCGTGACGGAAGTCGATGGTGTGGGTATCTATCGTAATGTGGTCGTGAAGACATCGTTGATTCACAATAATGCGGGTGTCGGCGTGATGGATGCCACGGTTTACCTCTCTACGATTGCAGCCAACCTCGGAGAAGGCGTCTCTGGTGCTTCGAAGGTCTATGGTTCGATTGTGTGGGGCAATGGTGCAGATGTGAATCCATCGGTCACGATGGTTGACTCCTATGTGGGTGGTAATCCGCGCTTCATCTTGCCGTCTCCCGATGGCGACAACTATGCCCTCATGTCTTCGTCTCCTGCGATTGACGTGGCAAAGACCGCACAGTGGGAAGGCTTCACCGATGCCGACCGCGCCTTGACGGACTTGGCAGGTAATCCGCGTCCGCGCTTGACGGGCTATGATGCCGGTGCTTACGAAGTTCAGGCTACGGCAACGTTGGATAACTTCTGGACGTGGTATGGTGCAGACTATACCATGGATGGTAATATCGGCGATGCATGTTGGCGTCAGATGGCTTATGGTGCACCGCGCACGGT
>JAGCML010000260.1 GCA_017646485.1 Kiritimatiellia bacterium | reverse complement strand
TACAGATGGTACGGTGCAAATGACCGCGTGTAAACTCACGTTGGATAATGCAACCTTATCTGCTGCGGGTGATTGGGAGGTGAGTACTGGCTCTACGACTTCTCAAATTGAAGTGCTAAACCAGTTGACTGTCAATCCGAATGGGAAGACGATTAAACTTAGAAATATGACCTTTACGGAGGGCTCCACCCTGTTGGTTGATGGGGCAGGTGTCGTGGATGTGACGGCATTAACGGGAATTGATGCGATTGCAAAGACCGTTAATGGAACACTTCAAATGACGGAAGCGCAAGTTCAAAATGTTACAGTTAATGTGGGCGGTATCTTAAAGGTAAAGGTGGATTCCTATGAAACACGTACGCTCACGGGCGTAACCTTGGCTTCTGGCGTAAATGTTGTCTTTATCTTGCCGAATGGGCTTGAAGTGGTTGGTAATGGTGCTACAATGCCTGCGCAGGAATATTACACTTATACTGCAGAAGCGGGGGCGGAAAATCTTTGGTCTGACACGACAAAGTGGATCTATTGTGGTGAGCCTGTTACTACTTATCCTTCAGGCGAGGTAGGGAAAACCGTCATTGTTGAGATGACGGGAGCAAGAACCTTGACGGTGGATGTGGCCGATGTCGTTGTCCCCGTTCTCTCGATTTCGGGTGGTGAACTCACCATTACAGGTGAATCGACCTTAACAACCTCCTTGCTCACTTCTACGAATAAGGTGATTGTGGGGGGCAAGCTCACAATTGATGCCGAGGGCACAGCAGACGAGCCCACCGAAATTGAAACTGTAATCGAAGTCGCCAATGGCGGCACCTTGACCACCAAGGGCTATCTCAACTGCAAGGGCGCAAATCTTGTCGTTGCAGGGGGGACGCTGAATGTGGCAGAAGAGGTGACCACCTTCAATCTTGCAAGCACCGGACTCTCGGGTAAGGTGGTTGTGGCCGCTGGCGCAACGCTCAAGAATGGTACAAATGATGGCCCGAACTACAATGGTTCGCCAGAGTTGGATATCGCAGGAACCTTAGAAGTGACCGGCACGGCACGTTGGTCCTTGCCTGCAGGCACCATGACCACGCTTCGTGAAGGGGCAGTCTTGAAGGGTGCGGGTGGCTATGGTTATAACTACGCCTATGACTACTTCGATGGGGGTACGATTACAGTTGAAGGCAATGCTACGATTGCGGGTAATATCGGTGCACATAATGGTAGTACGATTACCTTTGATGTGGCCGAAGACAAGGTCTTGACCCTTTCGGGTAAGTTTGATGGTGGCGTGAATCCGCAGGTCTCTGGCACCGCCTCATTGAAGGCTTCTGGTGCAGGTAAGGTGAAACTCACGGGTACCACGAATAGTTACACGGGCGGGACCATCATTGATGGTGACGCCACTATTGAAGTGGCTACGATTGATAACTTCCCTGAAACGGGATCGATTGAAGTGAATGGCCGTTTGCGCCTCGTAAATGGTGGAACTGTCAATCACTCTGGAAGCCCGCGCTACATGGTTACGACCACGACGGGAGAGGGTGATGCAGCAGTGACAACCACTTCGCCGCGTTTGACGGGTTCGGGCGTTTTGGAAGTTGCAAGTACGGGTTGGTATGCATTCCCGAATGGCTTCATGACACCGCTCGCTTTTGAGAATAATTGCGCAGAGGGTGTGGTTGTCGCAAATATGGCCGGCATGACCATCGGTACACTTTCTGGTAGTGGGAAGTTCCGCTCAGATTTTGGAACGAACAACACCACAGGTGATGCTCGTGTTTTGACGGTGAAACAGTCAGCAGCATCGACCTTTAGCGGTACATTTAGAAATGTTTCTGCAACGGGTACACGTCGCCTTGTGTTTGCCATTGAAAAGGCAGAAGGCGTCGCAGAAGGTGCAGACACCACATTGACCCTCTCGGGCACCACAAATTTGGATGGTGTTTCCCTCTCTGTTGCCGCGGGTGCGTCGGTGAATGTGACAGGGTCTTGGGCGCAGCCTGCGGAAGTGTCGGGCACGATTGGTGGTGCAGGCACTATGGGCACTCTGACCTTAAAGACGGGTGCAGTGATTGATACAACGCGTGGTACACTCGCTGCAGATACGTTGACCTTGGAAGGTAATGCACTGACGATTAAGACGGCAGAAGCTCCGACCTCGGCAGATGCACGCTTGAATGTGATTAAGGTAAAGACCGCTCCGACCACGATTGAAACGATTGTGCTCGTAGACGAAACTGGCGCTCCTTTTGAATCGGAATTTGATTGGTTGGCAACTGAGACCGAAGGTGAATACACCATCCTTCAGGTGAAGTCCAAGGTCATCGTGCCCGACTACGAAGTGAAGGCTGCGCAGTATGCCTCCCTCACTGAAGCTGTTGCAGCGGGTGTCTTTGGCGATATCATGCCTTACAACATGAATTTGGTGATTGACTTCGGTGATGCTCCGGCAGGGGAGGCGGCCACACCTGGTGCCTTCAACTTTAACATGGCGACCGAATTTAATAAGGTCACCGTGCGAGGCACGAATGGTGGTGTCCTTACCGATACCACAGATGATGATGCATGGGGCATTGCAGAATTTGTCATTGAGCCCGATGTGGCCGTGACTATGGATGCCACGCTGCTGCGTTGGACTGCGCGTGCAAAGGTTGGTGCTGGCGCTGAAGCAACGCTTCAAGTTGCTGGCACAGACCTCATGCTTGGCGTGGTACTCTCTGGTGATGGCAAGGTGAAAGTCGCCACCGCAGCAGAGGGCGAAACCGCAGCAGTGACCTTGCTCTCTCAGAGTGCGCACACGGGTGGTACGGAAATTGCGAAGGATACAATTGTTCAAATTAATCGTCCGACCGCATTGGGCACTGGCACGGTGACAGGTGAGGGTGCGCTCTACTTCCTCACCCAACCCGAAGGCGTCACGACGGCCTACATTGATTTCAACCTTTCGAAGTTCTCGGGTGTGGCCACGCTTGGCATTCCTGCAGGCGAAGTGGTCGAAGGTACCTTTAATAATGAGATTTGGACGGTTACCTCGAAGATTCAGCTTGATGGCGAATTGAATCTGACGAATGGTTACTCTGATGGTCGTTACACCTTCACTGGTCCTTGGGTTGGCACGGGCCTGTTGAGTCTCAGCAATGCAGCACCGACGGATGCGGTTCGCATTACGGGTGATATCAGTGGCTTCACGGGCAATATTGCCGTAACGGGTAAGCGTGCGCTCACCTTCTGTGCAGAAGGTACTGGGATGAATCAGAAGTATAGTGGTAAGATTTGTGTCCATGGTGATTACGCTTACACGGCCATGGTGAATGGCACATGGACTGCTCCCGTGTCGGTGGAAGCCAACGCAAAGCTCGGTGGGAATGGCACTATTGATGGCAATTTGGAATTGAAGGCAGGTGCGACCTTGCTTGCCTCGCCGACGGCTTGTGTGAAGTTGGCGGCTGGTCGCACCTTGACCTTGCCGGCCTCCTTCGTGGTGCAGTTGCCAGAAAATACGGCATTGATTGCTCCGGTGGTGGTATTGGACCGCGCAGATGCTACGCTCATTGATTTGTCTGGTAAGACTGCTACTATTAAGGTAGGGGACGCAGAAGTCGCAGACGCGCAACTCTTCGCCCTGTCCACTGGCGACTTAGTGATTCAGAAGCCCTCGACGTATGTGGCTGAAGTTGCTGGCACCGTGGCATGGGATGACTTGAAGTGGAGCATTGGCGGCGTTCCTGTTGAGACGCAGCCGAATGAATTGGATGCGATCCTTTTGAAGGCGATTTCTGGTACTGCAGTGGTCACTCGCAAGCAACCGCTCGCCGTGCGCGCAATTGATGCGGAGGGAACTGTTGCCGTGCGCTTTGATCGCGCCTTGGTGACGGAAGCCATTTATGAAGCCATTCCCACGTCGATTACGTTGGTGACGACGACGGAAGGTTTGGGCGAAGACCTTGCAGTGCAGTTGGATACGCTCAAGTATGGTGCACTCGCAACCGTGACCCAGACCGCAACCTCTGCTATTGCAGCCTTGACGCTTCCTGATGGCGCAATTTTGGATGAAGTGAAGGATATCATTGCGATTAACTTCAAGGGGAATGGTGATCACGCTATTACGGGAGATGCCGCAGTTGGTTTAACCAACTACGAAGTGGTGCCAAACAATTGGGCACAGATGAATGGCGCTTCTGGCACAGACCAGGCTGTGACTATTGTGAAGTTGGATGGTAGCGTTGAAACATTGGATGGCGCATTGGATTACTCCTGCGCAAATGGTTGGAACACGCGAGACGGAAATTCGCACGCAGTGTTACGCGGCTATCTCGATGATGGCGGTAATGGTGTGAATGTTTCGATTGATGTGCCGGACACCTGGACGAGCTATAAGGCTGTCATTTTCTGTGCGACCGACACTGGTAGCACAACCTTTACGGCAAAGCAGGTGAATGGCACATGGTACACCTACACGAATGGAACCTTAACCACTTCCACAACGCGTCCCGCCGCAGGGTGGGGTGATTCCAATTCGCGTGCGGAATTGATTCCTGGCACCAATACCATGGTGATTGAGGGCCTCTCGGGTGACTTTACGCTCTTCTCCAATTGTCCAAGTGGTACTACCCCACGTGGTTGCGTGGCAGGTATTCAGCTCATTCGCGAATACACCGAATATGCGCTTGTCTCTGGCTTGACCGCGACGGTTGCTGCAGAAACAGCTGATACGGAAGTGGCATGGGAAGATCTTGAATGGGTGGATGATGAAGGCAATTCTGTGGCCGCTCCAACCGCAGCAAACCCTGCGACGATTGTGCTTGAAAGTGATGTGACCTTGAACCTCGCTGGCGCAGTCGCCATGCAGGTGCAGGTGTTGGGTTATGGTCATCGCGTGCGCTTTACGCCGGGTACCATTCCTGCGACCGCACCCTTCGTCTTCTCTGAAGATACGATTTATCGCATGACCGAAGCAG
>JAGCML010000259.1 GCA_017646485.1 Kiritimatiellia bacterium | reverse complement strand
TTCGCCCGTGACCGAAACGACAGGCGACATCTCGGCATGCGCCTCTTCGGGGAGAAGCGCTTGCACGCGGGAGAGGCGTTCGAAGACGTCAAAACGGGCCTGTGTTAAAGGCACATCCCAGTCAAAGTCCACCCAAACGAAGGAGAGTCCACCACTGGAACTCGAACGAATCGTACGCACCCCAGGGATGCCGTTGACCGCCGATTCAATGGGAATGGTGACTAATTGCTCGACCTCTTCTGCGGTAAGTCCGCCCGCTTCGGTTTGAATGGTGACGCGTGGCATGGAGACATCGGGGAAGACGTCGACGGCTAAACGTTGCCACGTGAAGAACCCAAAGGTCGCTAAGCCGATGAGGAGGAGCAGGAGCCCCTTCGCATGGCGAACGAGAAAATCAAAGAAAGTATGCATAAAAACCCTGACGCTAAAGTCATAAAAAGAGAGACTTGAGACGAAATGAACACATCGCAACGCCGTGGGCAAAGGGAAAGGACCTTATCATCCGCCTAAGAGCTTGTCATGAGCAGTGACAAGCAACGCCGAAAGCGTGTTGCGATGGGTTAATAAAAGGGCTTATGCGCGCGGATAGAGGCGCGGTGCGTAAGAAATAAAGGGATGTTTTATCCATAGAGGCGCAGTCGCCTCAAGGAAATGTGGGGCATCTTGTGTCTCTAAACTGGGGGACGCATCAAGCAGCGTCGCTAAGAGAAGAGGCAGTAGACCCGCTTCAATGATTTTTTGAATGCAATGTGTTTGCGTAATGGTCGGCGCAAACTGAAGCGTCTCATGATGACACGCATGTTCAGGCTCGTGGCAACACATTGTTTCGGTTGGCGTACAGGTGTGATGTGCGTCATCGGCCGTATGCCCACACCAATGAAAAGCCATCTGAGCAAACCCAAAAAAGAGCGCGCCCACCGCAATGTAAACAATCGCGGAAAAGGATTTTTTAAGATGTTTGATGACTTCCATTAATAATAGCGTATCAAAAGATGGCAGATGGTGCACGGCCTAAAGTGAAAAAGTGTCTGATGCATGCTGTGAATTACGCACCTGGCGCATGCTGTGGATTTCCCAGCACTTCGTGCTCGGGCGCATATGTCCGTTTCGCTGTGGATTACGTGGCTTCGCTGTCGGATGTTTGTACAGCGCACGCTAGCGGAGCACGGAGATGTGCCCGTGCGACGTAGCGTGCAAGACTGTGCGACTCGTGAAAATCCACATGCAGTCCTGCGCCGCAGGCGCCACCCCACGCAGTCCCTTACATGCTTCGCAGATGCGTTGGCTTTTCGTGGGCGAAGCCTAGTGTTACGAAAAGCGCGACGCATCTTCCTGTGTTCTTAGTGTTTAAATCCTCCTGTCATTCCTGCGCGCAGCGCTCGCTCAGACCTCTGAACCCAGAACCCAGAACTGTGGCGCAGCCACCCGTGGTTTCTACTTCCCCTGGCAGTCCTGCGCGCAGCGCTAACTCAGACTCCGCTTATGCGCCTACGAGTTATTAATTGTTGGCAAAAACACGAACCTGCATCTAACTGTGCTATACTACTCCCATAAGTGACAGGTTAGAAAGGTGGTGTTATGGCAAGAAAGAACGTGGTAGGAAAGTGGGATATTGAACCACAGAAATCGTCTACAGCTCAATTTATCACTTACATTGCCTCAACAGGGGCAAGTGATGAGAAATATGACATCCGTTACGAAGATGAAAATATCTGGATGAGTCAAAAGATGCTTGCAGCGATCTATGGTGTGGAGGTTCCCAATATCGCATATCACTTGCGTAAACTCTTTGCAGATGCCGAACTCGATAAGTTGTCAGTTGTTAAAGAAATTTTAATAACTGCCAATGATGATAAAAAATATCGCGTCAATCACTACAACTTACAGGTAATTATTGCGCTTGGATTCAAAATTGATAATGAACGAGCGATTGCGTTTCGCAAGTGGGCTAATCAGATTGTAAGTGAGTATACAATTAAAGGTTGGGTTATGGATGTGCCGAGATTGAAAGACGGCGCCCCCATTAGCGACAAGTATTTTGAACATCAACTTGAACGCATTCGTGAGATTCGTCTGAGTGAACGAAAGTTCTACCAAAAGATTACTGATCTTTATGCAACATCCATTGACTATGACAAAAACTCAAATTTGACGCGTCTATTCTATGCAACGGTTCAAAACCGAATGCACTGTGCCGTCCATGGTCACACCGCCGCTGAACTTCTCTACACACGGGCGGACGCAGAAAAAGAACACATGGGTCTGAATAGCTGGGAGGATGCTCCCAATGGTAAGATTAAAAAGTCTGACGTGATTATTGCAAAAAACTACTTAACCGATGACGAACTTAAGATTTTAGAACGAATGGTGAGTGCCTTTCTTGAATACGCAGAGACACAAACACTTCGAAAGATTCCGCTCACGATGGAAGATTGGAAGAAGCGACTTGAGAAATTTTTAGAACTCTTCGACCAACATGCCCCCAAATATATCGGCGATCCCGTGTCGGCCTATAAGGCACAACTCTATGCAGAGTCTGAATTTGAGAAGTATCGCATTATTCAAGATCGTTTATTCATGAGTGACTACGATCGTTATCTTCTTGAACTTGAAGAACAAGTTAAGACAGAAAAAGATGACTGGCCCTGCGGTTAGCGGTTCGGTCGCTTCGCTCCCTTGAAGTAAGGAGTAAGGAGTAAGAAGTGGCAAGCGTACGCTGGCGGAGCACGGAGATGTGCCCGTGCGACGTAGCGTGCAAGACTGTGCGACTCGTGGAAATCCACACTCCGTCCTGCGCTGCAGCGCCCCCACACATAGTCCCGCACATGCTTCGCAGATGCGTTGGCTTTTCGTGGGCGAAGCCTAGTGTTACGAAAAGCGCGACTCATCTTCCTGTGTTCTTAGTGTTTAAATCCCCCGTCCTGCGCGCAGCGCCCCCACACGCAGTCCCTTTTTTGAGTATTTTGCGTGTTTTGTGGTTTCTAAAATCTACATGCAGTCCTGCGCCGCAGTCGCTAACTCAGACCTCAGACCTTAGAACCCAGAACTGTGGCGCAGCCACCCTCACTCCTTACTCCTCATCATCTAAGCCTGTCTATCTGGGAGCCTTTCTTTAATCAGGAAAGGGTGCTTTTCATTTCCTTTATCGCTCAGATGAAAAGAGAAAAGGCTAATATCAAAAGAGATTATCATATGATTTTTAAAATGATTATCATATGATTTTCGAATCGATTATCATATGATTTTCGAATCGATTATCATATGATTTTCAAAACGATTATCATATGATTTTCAAAATGATTATCATATGATTTTTAAATCGATTATCATATGATTATTGAATTGATTTTCATATGATAATCTCTATGAGAAAGGGTGAGATGCTCTTTGAGAAAGGGAAGGACGGGGGCGTGAAAGTGCCCTTTTGGTGAAAAGTGAAGGGGAGTCACTCAATTTGATAGGCTTTGGTGTGCGAAGAGTGGCATTTTTAATCGGTCTGTCGTGACTTGAGGCGGAAAATTTAACATCAATGTGCACAACAAATGATTGACATTTCTTCTAATCACTTTGTATACTGTAGTGGATTATGAATAGCGGTAGATTTAGAGTCCTATTATTAATGGTATGTGATGCACTTTGCTTGGGTGCATCTTGGATTCTTGCTGCTTGGGTGAGTGCGAGGATTGAATCCGCACCATTAGATTTTGAATATGTCTATTCGCGTTGGGGCTTCCTCGTTATCTTTTGGGCGCTTAATATCTTTACGCGTCTCTATCATGGAAATCCGCTTTATCCCAGCGCTCCGCTCGCACCTGTAGAAGAATTTCGTCGACTGACTTTGACCACGTTAGGTACAACTGCAGTCTTCTTTGCCTATTTGGCATTTTATGGTAAGGCTTCACCTCTGCCGTCCTATGCGGTGATCATTGCTGCAGGGATTAATATTATCTTTGCCCCGCAAGGGCGAAATATTTTGCGTTATTTTTTGAAAAAGTGGAATATTGCGCAAATCCCCGTGGTGCTTTTGGGTCCTAAAAAGGAAACGAAGCGTTTAGAGCGGATTTTCAGACATTCCATCTATTTTGGTTTAAGTGTAAAGCAGGTCTTTACAAAGGCTGAAGACGCGCAGGTTTGGGCGCGCGAACATAAGGTGAAGCATTGTATTAGTTGCCAACCCCTTCGCGTGTTTCGCGCCTCGCTCCGTACGCTTTTAGGTTGGTTTTCAATTATCATTAGCTTGCCTGAGCCCAGCGTGTTTCCCATCGCGATGACGCGACCTGTTGAGTTTAGCGGTTATGGTGGCATTGAAATGGCCAATCAATTACGTCAAAAGGGCATTGTCGCTGCGAAACGCGTAGTGGAGGCGTCTTTAGCGGTCTTCGGTGTCGTAATACTGTTTGTGCCTGGGCTATTGATTTCTATTGTACTCATCCTCGTCTATAGAGATTTTAATATCTTCTATCGGACGCAACGCTTAGGGCGCCGAGGTGTACCATTTACGATTTGGAAGTTCCGTTCGATGTACACCGATGCCGATGCGCGTTTGGCAGAGTTGTTAGAGAATAATCCCGAATTGCGTGAGGAGTGGGAGACCACAGGGAAATTAGCGAATGACCCGCGTATCACGTCGATTGGTAAAATGCTGCGTAAGACCTCCTTGGACGAAGTGCCGCAGTTGTTTAATGTGTTGCGTGGGGATATGGCGCTCATTGGTCCTCGCCCAATCGTTGAACGTGAAGTGCCGTACTATGGCGAACACTACTTGACGGCATTCTCGGTAAAGCCTGGTATCACAGGGCTTTGGCAGGTCTCAGGACGCAGTGGCGTTGATTACGAAGCGCGTGTGGCCTTAGATCTCTACTACGCACAGAATTGGAATCTTTGGATGGATTGTTGGATTTTGCTGAAAACGGTTGCCGTGGTGCTGATCCAACGTGGCGCATGCTAATAGGATAAAGCCTACATTCGCATCGTAAAAATCCATGCTCCGTTCCAGAAACCCATGACTTTTATTGTAAAAAGTGCATTTTTACGAGAAAACTTGATGAAACCCCATAAAATCCGCTTGCACTTTTGGAAAGAATGGGGTAACATTAATGCCAAACGTGAGAGTTGCTTTTGCAAACACCGTTATTGAGTGAGGACACTTATGAAAAAAATGATTGTGGCACTTCTTGCCTCTGTTACTTTGACCGCTGGTGCATTCGCACAGGCAAATGTTGCCGAAGAAGCACCCAAAATGACCACTTATACTCCTGTGGCTCACATGGAGGAGGAGTATGAACTCGCTGATGTGGTCGGCTTGCGCTTGACTGCATGGGGCTCTTGCCAGAATGTGACAGGTTTAGACCTCTCGCTCGGTGGCGAAGCAACGAATGCCTACGGTTTGCAGTTGGCTCTCGTGCGCAATAAGGTCATCGACACCGCTGGCGCTGTTCAGTTGGCGCTCGTTTCGAACTATGCCGGTAAGTTGGCAGGTGTTCAGATGGCGCTCATGAACGAAGCTATCGTGGCAAAGGGTGTGCAACTCGGTCTTTTGAACCAGGCATCCGATGTGCGCGGCTTGCAGCTCGGCTTGATCAATACGACGGACATCATCTATGGTTATCAGATCGGCTTGATCAACGTCATCAAGGGCTCTGCTTTGCCCTGCTTCCCGATTATCAACTTCATGTTGTTTGACGAATAAGGGATTCCGGCATGGATAGCTGGAAGCAAGAATTAGAAGATATCTTCCTTAGCGATTCCCAAGCATCTCGTGCAGAACGAGAAAATGCGCGGTTCGCTCAGTTCTTACGCGAAGTCGCCACCCCTGCGCTTTCTGAAATCGCAGGGGAGATGCGTCGTTTAGGGCGTACAGCAAATGTGCGTGAGGCGCCTGCATCGACGATTCTCACGGTCTATCGCAATCATGGGCAGATGGAAGAAATCTGCTATTCCGTTACACGTCGCTTTGTGAATGATGGCATCTTGCCTTTGGCGCATGTGCGTGTGGTACGAACAAATGCGCGCACCACAACCCATGAGGAGCCCTTCCATCCGGAGGGAACGCTGTACACGATTGACGATGTGACGAAAGAGGATGTGATTCGTTCCTTCTTAACCTTTTATCGTATGACCAAAGGACAGTAATGGGCTGGAAAGGTAAAGATCCGTATGAAGGCATGCGCCCGGAGGCAACCCTGGGCGCCTCTTTTTCTCAACGCTTAAGTGTTTGGCTTGGGACAGGCCTTGGAATTGGGTTGGTCGCGCCTTGCGCACCTGGCACCTTTGGTTCTTTGCCAGGTGTTTTGCTGGCGTGGGGCTTTGCTGCTTGGGTGCCGTGGCAATTGCAGATTCTGCTTTGCGTGGTGCTCACGCTTTTGGCTGTGCCCGTATGTACGATTTCTGAACGGACGTTGAAGAAGAAGGATGACGGCCGTATCACTGCGGATGAATGGATGCTCTATCC
>JAGCML010000258.1 GCA_017646485.1 Kiritimatiellia bacterium | reverse complement strand
GTGATGGCAATTGTTTTAGCGTTTCCCTCCGCTCGCACACTCTTACAGTCGCAGTGGCTTAATGGGATTCTATTGACACTTTTAATTTGCTTGGGAGGCATCACGCTTCGTGCGCTCTTTCGTAAACGTTGGTTAAGTGCCCTTTTTCACCTCGGCACCATGGCCATTATCATCGGTGGAGGCATTACGGCGGGCTACACTAAAGAGGGCCAAATCATCTTCACCGATGCCTCATACGCACCCCCAGAATATCGTCAATGCGTTATTGATGGTGACCGAATCGCCCTACATTCTTTCGAAATGCCCACCTATCCCGATGGCATGCCACAACAGTACATCACCCATCTGATGTTCCCAGAGGGCATGCACACCGTCCCGGTTAATGCGCCGTTGCGCCGAAAGGGCTGGACCTACTATCAGATGTCCTACCAACAAGTTGAAGGCTACTATGTCGAACCCGTCTTCAACACCATCTTAACCGTGCGCAAAGATCCAGGTGCAAATATCACCTTCTGCGGCTATGCCCTCCTCATCTTAGCCGCATTTGCGCAAGCCATCCGCACCACCATGCGGCATCAACGCCTTCGTGCGCAGGAGGTCATGCCATGACCCTTAAAACAGATACACTCGGTTGGCTTCTCAATCTGCAGGTAGGACTCTCTGCGCTCTGCATCTTCCTGCCGCGAAAGATTCGCCTTCCCCTTTGGTTCTCTGTCTTGCCTTTGGCCGTGGCGATTCTCATTACACGTTGGATGGCGGTTGACCATCCGCCCATGCGCAATCTCTTTGAAGCCTTCTTGTGGTTGCCCCCCTTGCTCACCTGTATGACGCTCTATAGCAAATGGCGCGATCAAACAGATACCTCACGCTTAGATGCTTCAATTTGCTTCATTGTCGCCTTCCCGCTTGCATTTGTTTTCAGTGCCACCATCAGTCGATTGCCACCAGTATTGCAAAGCCCTCTCTTTGTTCCTCACGTTTTGGGATATATGATTTCCTATGTTCTCCTAACGAGAGCCTTTGCATTAGAGTGTCTCAAGCAATCGGCCGCTGCCCGTGAAAATGCAGCCTGGGGCTTCGCCTTTATCTCGCTCTCGCTCGCACTGGGTTCCTACTGGGGCAATGAAGCATGGGGTGCCTACTGGCAATGGGACCCCAAAGAACAATGGTCCCTTGCGACTTGGTTAATCTATGCCGCCTATTTTCATTTACAACACCGCCGCAAATGGCGCGTAACCTTACTGGGAGTCGGCGTTCTCTTTATCCTACTCACGGTAACTTGGATCAACCTTTCCAAACTTTTCTCGGGGATGCACAGTTATGCCGGCGTCTGATTTTTCGGATCATCCAGCGATTCAAGCGATTGATTCTGCCATTGAAGCCTTAACGATTTTGCGCGAAAACGGAACGAAATTAGTACCCGTTTCACCTGATGTATGGCGAGCATTCATTGCGCCACCTGCGTCACAGGCTACCCCAACGCCTGCTCCACAAGCACCGGCCATGCCCTCTGTTCCACCGCCTGCGCAAGCCAAGCGTGCGACCAAGGCAAAGGCGGGAGACACGCCTGAAGAACGTGCCGCCGCAATTGCGGAATTAACCGCCACCATTCGCGCTTGCCAGGGGTGCCCCTACGCCACGGAAGAACGTTATATCGGACACGGCACCACCTATCATCCTCGCGTCATGGTGGTAAACGGCGCGTGCTTGGCGGGCGACTCTGCGATGGCCGAAGGGTCACGTTTAGAAGGTAAAGCTGGCGAACTGCTTCGCAATATGTTTGCAGCCATCGGCCTTTCCGAAAACGACCTCTACATCACCTCTGTGATGAAGTGCCCGGTGCATGGTCGCCCAGATGCGGCCGCACTGAAAACGTGTACTGCATTTTTGCACAAAGAAATCCTGACCATCAAGCCTGAAGTTATCGTCATGCTTGGAGATGTTGCCGCCAAGGCGGTCACCGCCAAGGACTCTGCGGCGTCTTGTCGCGTCGGACAACTCTTACTTTTTGGCACAAATACGCCTGCGATCAAACTTTATCATCCCATGCGCATCCTCATGTTAGACGATTTACTTGCCCGTCCTTTAAAGAAGGAAAACTGGGATGCGCTCAAACTGTTGAAGACTCGCTTACAGCCTGTTGACTTAATCCCTTTCTGAAAGTTTCCCCATGTCCAGATTTATCATCAAAGGTGGCACACGCATCTCAGGAACACACCAAGTCCCTGGCAATAAGAATGCTGCGCTCCCCATGTTGGCGGCCACCCTCCTTGCCTCTGAACCCGTCACGCTTGAAAAGGTTCCCGACATCCTTGATGTCCGTAAAAGGGTTGAGGGGCTCAAAGAACTCGGCGCC
>JAGCML010000257.1 GCA_017646485.1 Kiritimatiellia bacterium | reverse complement strand
GGAAATCAAGAAGGATTAAGGAATCTGAATCATTTCGCCAGCGCGCAATACTCCCGTGGGATTGGTAGTCGAACGAGTAGCGTCGCTGATGGCCGACCAACGCGCCGCGCTGCCATAGGCCTCACGTGCGAGGGCAGAATAGGTGTCACCTGGGCGGACGCAGTAACGCTTTCCGGGGGTGGGGATAGGCGTGATGGTTACCTCATCCTTCGCGCCTTCAGCCTTTGCGCGGAGGGCTTCATCGATGATAGGCTTGTCGGCCTCTTCGGCTTCGGCATTGGCTTCATCTTCCTGCTTCTGCACACCGCCATCGGGCGAATTCAAGATTTCATCAGCTTCAGCACGGATGGCGGCGACGGTTTCGTCGGTTTCTTCGGCATCACGCTTTGCTTCAGCATCTTCCAAGAGCTTGCGTGCGGCTTCAATATCGGCTTCACGCGAAGCGCGTGCTTCAGCTTCGATATCTTTGAGCTTATCGAGCAAATGGTTGATACGTGCGATTTCACCCTGGAGCTCTTCGATTTGAGCATCCTTTTTCTCAATGGTCTTGTTCAGTTCGTTGACCTTCTTCTTCTGGTCGGCCAACTGTGCCTGAAGCGCATCACGTTCAGCCGTGAGCGAACGCTGTTCACGTGCGACGATATCCGCAGCCATTTGGTTGGCCAGCAACGAACGCGCAGAGGCGAGGCGATCATTCACCATGGGGGCCTTATCCGATTCGGGTTGCAAATCGAGATAACGCTGATAGTGGTAGATGGCGTCAAAGTAATGCTTGCGCGTGTCATGAGACAGATTTGCGAGGCTCAAGTGTGTGGCGGCATCTGTGGGGTCAACGATGAGCAACTGACGATAGAGCGCCTCTGCTGCAGCCAAATTACCCTGGGATTCAGCGGTGCGTGCTTCAGCGCGAAGGGCCGCGGCGCGTTCCTGACGAGCCGTCTCTGCGGCGGATTCCTTGTTGCAACCCGATAATGCGACAATCAGTGCGCAACCCGTGGTCAATAAGATGGACTTCAACTTCATGTGGTTATCTCCAAAAATAAGTCGTATTGAGCGGTGAACAAGCGGTTACTTTTGAGCGGCCAACCATGCGTGAACCTGGTCAAGCGCACGCCCAATCACCTTGTCCATGTCATAGTAGCAGTATTCACCCAAGCGCCCACCGATGACGATATTGGGGCAGGAGGCCGCCTCTTCACGATACTTTGCCAAGAGGGTGGCGGTACTATCGGCATTGACGGGGTAGTAAGGCAAATCGCCGGGTTTCCAGTCTGCGGGATATTCACGGCAGATAATGGTCTTATCAGAGGCGAAGACGTCTTTACGTTCGGGGTGGAAGTGCTTGAACTCGTGAATGCGCGTGTAAGGAATGTCTGCATCTGCGTAGTTCATCACGGTGGTGCCCTGCCAATCCTGAACAGACTTGGTTTCCCATTCAAACTTCAAGCCACGCCATGGCAAAGCGCCATATTTGAAATCAAAGAGCGCATCGATGGGGCCACTGTAGAAGGTGGGCAAATTTGCAGGAAGGCTATCGCGTAAGGCGAAGTAGTCGACATTGCAACGGAGTTGGATGGCAGGATGGTCTAAAAGCGCATCAAAGATGGCGGCATAACCCTTTAATGGCACGCCCTGATGGGTGTCATTGAAGTAGTCGGTGTTGTAATTCGTGCGCACAGGGAGACGACGAATGATGAATGCCGGCAAATCCTTCGGGTCGGTATTCCACTGCTTCTGCGTGTAACCCTTAATGAAGGCCTCGTAAAGGGGACGTCCGATGAGCGAAATGGCCTGTTCTTCAAGGTTCTTCGGTTCGCCTTCAATGCCAGCCTTGCGCACTTCCTCTGCAATGAACGCAGGCACTTCGGAGGGCTTGAGATTGGTGTTGTAGAAGGCGTTAATGAGCGTCAAACCGAGCGGCATGGAGTAGACCTTGCCTTGGTATTCGGTCAGCACGCGGTGACGATAGTCGGTGAAGGTGGCATAACGATTGATGTACTGCCAAACCTTTTCGTCTGAAGTGTGGAAGATGTGTGCGCCATAGCAGTGGCATTCAATGCCGGTGGCGGGGTCAAAGGCGCTACGTGCATTACCACCGGGGAGCGAACGTGCCTCAATGACCAAAACACGATGGCCAGCCTCGGCCAATTCTCGAGCCACAACGCATCCCCAAAGGCCTGCACCGACCACGAGGACGTCATAAGTATCTGCTGCGGGAAGCGATTCGGAAGTAGTCTTCATACGATTTCCTTTCTCGTATTAACATCTTACCATATTCACTCAACGAATGGTACCCCATCGCGGAGAAATAAAGGGCCAATGAACAAAACTGGCAGGGCCGAGGAGGTTCTTTGCAGGGACCTTTCCCCAGTAACGACTGTCTAAGCTATTGCCGGTGTTATCACCTAAGGCGAGATATTCGCCAGCTGCGAGGTCAAAGGTGGCGTAGGTTTCGGGATAATTGCCGCCTGGCGTGGCTTGTTGATAACCGAGATAGGCTGGTGCGCCAGGATAGGCGGTGAGGCGTTCGGCAATTTCGGCAAGTCGTTCGGGGCGGGTGGCTTCCTTGCCATTGATCCAGAGGAAGGTGGAATCGGGCTTGATTTCAACATGGTCCCCGGGGCGTCCGCAGAGGCGCTTGATGTAGTGTTGGTTATTGGGGAGCCCTTTGAGACCGTCGGTGGTGAAGACGATGGTTTCGCCTAACTGGGGATGACGGAAGTTCCAAATCCAGCGATTGACGAAGAGGAAGTCGCCACTGGTCACATAGCCGCTCCAAATATTCTGACCTGTATGCACACGTGTACCAGGGGTCAGGTGGTGACGTAAGGCCAGTGCGGCGTCATCGGGAAGTTCATAGACGTCGCGCCCATTGACAATTAATGCGGCATAGCCAGGCGTTGGAGCGGGGGCAAAACCCGAAACCACGCCGCCACGTGTGATTTTGACTTCTTTCCACGAGGTGCCTGTGGCACACCACTTGAGGAACTTAAGGGGCTGCTGGTCCCAAGCGGAGGGTTTGTCGGCTGCGATGGAGTGGATGCCGTAGAGGGTGGGTTGCATCGAACCGGTGGGAATGCGGAAGGGTTCGTAGTAGTACGCACGGAAACAGAAGGCGACCGCAAGTGCAGAGATGGCGATGTCTAAGAGTTCGGTCATCCATGGGCAACGCTTCGGAGGGATGGCGGCATTGAGTTCTTCACGCAATGTATCCAGTACGCCACCAATATCTTCCACCTCTTTACAACGAATTGCTTGCGTTGCATCAAGAAAACGTTCGCTTAATGCCTCACGGGTTTTCGTATCCATGAGGTCTTCGTGCAAACGGAAGTCATTACGTAAATCTTTCAACGTTTTACGTGCACGGCGTAGAATGAAGAAGTCTCGGAGGTTCATAACCACTGTTCCAATGCTGTTTGCGCTGCGGCGACAGCGTCTTCTCCGGCAGAGATGAGCGTTTTGCCGGCGTTAAATTCAAGGGTGTGCAGATGTCCTGCGGCGGGGCGAAGAAGGAGGTCGGGTTTGTCGCGCGCCAAGGTCATGCGGCAAGCCGTGTTTTCAATCATTCGCATGGACTGCAAAAGGGTGGAGACCATTGAGGGAAGCGCAGGGGAGGTGGCCACATCAAAGGTTTTTTCTTCAGGCAGAAGGGTGTTGATGTCTACCGCAATGATGCGCTCAGCGCCCAAGGCTCTTGCGGCTTTGACGGGAACGGGTTCCACGATGCCGCCATCCACGAGAAGGGTGTCGTTGCGAAGGACTGGATCAAAGACCCCGGGGATGGAGATGGAGGCGCGGACGGCGTCGGCCACATGGCCTTCGGTGAGGGTAACATCGCATTCGCGATAGAGGTCGGTTGCTACCGCGGCGAAGGGTTTTTCTAAGTCTGCAAAGGTGCGATTGCCCAGGAGATGGGGTTGGGTCAACCACTCTAAAATGGGTTTGCCGGAGAGGAGTCCCGCCTGCGGAAGGTGAATTTCAGTGAAGAATTTCGCCAATTTCATCGGGGACATTTCGGAGATTTCGCGGTCAAAGGTGTCAAAGACACCCGCGGCCAACAGAGCACCAATGAGCGCACCAATGCTGGTGCCTGTGACGATGTCGGGCTCAAACCCCAAGCGTTTGAGCGCGCGAATGACCCCGAT
>JAGCML010000256.1 GCA_017646485.1 Kiritimatiellia bacterium | reverse complement strand
TGTGGCGCACCCTTCAAAGAGGATTTCTTCGGGTCGTTCTGCACCGAGAAATGCTGCCACTGTTTCACGTGCTGCTGCAACAGGACGCGCGACCTGGCCGCCGAAGGCATGCATACTTGAAGGATTTCCCCATAATTCATTGAAATAGGGGAGCATCGCCTCAACGACTTCTGGCGCAGGACGCGTAGTAGCATTATTATCTAAATAGATAACTTCGGGCATGATTACTCCATGACCACTTTGATGGCAGGGTCAACAAATTCGTGTAAGGCGGTGGCAATCAAGTTGTCACGCGTAATGGCTGCGCTACGGCACCCTGCGCACATGCCACGGAAGGAGATGTGGACGATGTCACCATCGACGTCAATCAGTTCGACATCACCGCCATCCTTGCGAAGGACTGGGCGAACCTGTTCTTCCAATGTCTGCTCAATCAATTTGATCTTTTGCAACACCGTCATCTTCTTGGGCGCAGGTGTGGGAACAGCTGCTGCTGCTGCGATGTGGTTGACTTCGTCTACAATTTCTTGGATACGGTCACGGCACATGCCACATCCGCCGCCAGCCTTGCAGTAGTTGGTGACTTCATCAACTGTGTGCAAATTGTTTTCACGGGTGACGCGTTCAATTTCTTCGCGAGAGACGCCAAAGCAAGTGCAGACGATTTCTTCGTGCAATTGCACAACATTTTCTTCACCAGTACGGTAGTTGTGAATAGCGGCTTCAAGCGCTTCTTTACCCATGACCGAGCAGTGCATCTTTTGGTCAGGCAATCCGCCTAAAAATTCTGCGATTTCGCGATTGGTAATCTTTTCTGCTTCTTCGAGTGTTTTGCCGATGACCATTTCCGTCAAAGCAGAACTGGAGGCTACCGCACTTGCGCAACCGAATGTTTGGAACTTTGCTTCAGCGATTTTTCCATCCGCATCAAGTTTGAACATGAAAGTCAACGCATCACCACAAGCCAGTGAGCCGACCGTAGCCTTGCCGTCTGGATTGTCAATCACGCCGACATTTCGAGGATGGCGGAAGTGATCCATCACTTTATCAGTATAATCCCACATTGCGGGTTCCTTGTAAAACGTAGAAAATCAAATTAAAAAATCAAACACATTATAGCAAATTTTTAAGATAAAATGTTCAATTATTTATTAGGTAGTATTATGAATGCTTTTTTGAATGCATTGAAGTCACGCAAGAGGCGCTTTAAGAGATGTTGTTTGGACGAGGAGGGGGCTCTTACGGTGAGGTGAAGCATATCGTGTTTGCTTGGAGGGTTACCGCTTTGGTATTGGGTTTGACTTGATTTTCTAAGGGATAAAAAGCTGCTACAGTCTTGGTTTCTGCAACAGGGTATTGGGTTGACGTGATTTTCTGAAGGATAATAAGGGATAAAAGGTGCCGTTTGAGGAGGGGAATTTACACTGCGAAAGTGTCAATGCATTGCTTCTTTAAAGGGTATTTTCCCTTGTCATCTTACGCTAAATGACGCAGATAGGAAAGAAAGGGGAGTTTTGAATTGGGAAAAGGGCGATTTTGTTTTTGCGAAAGGGTTATGTTGTCATTGAAAATCGCCCTTTTTGATGAAGAATATGGTACCATTTTCCATCAGAATATGGTACCATATTCCTCATCAATATGCTACCATATTCTCCTTCAATTTGGTACCATATTCTTCATCAAAAAGGCTTGTTTT
>JAGCML010000255.1 GCA_017646485.1 Kiritimatiellia bacterium | reverse complement strand
GTCTGCAGATGTGATGCATCACTTTTTTATGCAGTTATTTTATTTTGGGATTGCGATTGTTGGGGCCTTTATTTTATATCGTATGGACTATCATTTCTATCGGAAGCCAGCCGTTTTGTGGACGCTTGCGATTGTGATGGTACTTTCGCTTACGCTTGTCTTAGTGCCAGGTGTGGGTAAGGCGGTGAAGGGGTCTTTGCGTTGGATTCGCATTGGGCCATTAAGCGTGCAGCCAATCGAGTTTGTCAAATTGATGATGGTCATCTTCATGGCCGCCTACTATGAAGTGATTGGTGGCCGTGTGCAACGTTGGTGGCATGGGGTCATTCTTCCTGCGTTGGTACTTGCTGCGGTGGCGGGATTATTGGTGTGTCAGCCAGACTTTGGTGGCACGGCGATTGTGTGCTGCTTGGCAGGGATGACGATGCTTTTAGCAGGCGTTGGCTGGTGGCGTTGCCTCTGTTTAGCGGTTCCAGCTTTGCTTGCGATCGCGCTATTGGTCATGACGAACGAAAATCGTATGCGTCGTTTGACGAATGAGCAAAATGATGAAAACTATCAAGCGAAGCAGTCGCGCATCGCCTTCCAAAATGGCGGTATCATGGGAGTTGGTTTAGGGCGTGGTATGCAGAAGGAAAATTATCTGCCTGAATGCCACACCGACTTTATCTTTGCCGTTATCGGAGAAGATTTTGGTTTAGTGGCGACTGCAACGGTTTGGGGCGTCTTCATTCTGCTATTGTCAGGTGGTTCAGTGATTGCCTTCCGTGCGAAAGATAAGCAGGGGATGCTCCTGGCATTTGGCTCAACGATGATGATTTGCGCACAGAGTGCGGCCAATATGGCGGTGGTTACGAATGTGACGATTACAAAAGGCTTGGCATTGCCCTTCTTGTCTTACGGTGGCTCGTGTTTATTGTCCTCGTTCTTTGCGACAGGGGTGCTTTTGTCTGTCGCAAGGAAGACGATTGAGCTTGAAGAAGAAGATGCTAAACCCTTGTCGAAAAAAGTGGTCTCCTTTGATTAATACCATGCAACAGCTGACAATTGTTTGGGATTTTAATGGTACGCTCTTAAATGACATTCAGGCGTGTTTGGATTCATTAAATGTCCTTCTGCGCGCCCGTGGCCTTCACCCCATTACGCGTGAATACTATCGAGACCACTTTGGCTTCCCAGTGATTCGTTTTTATGAAGAGCTGGGGCTTATCCCTGTGGATGCAGAGGATTGGGAGAATATTGGCGAAAGTTTCCACATGCGCTATCTCTTCTCCAAGCACTTGCAGTTGCAACCCCATGCAGCAGAAACGGTGGCGGCTTTGCATCAGTGTGGTATTCGCCAAGGGGTACTTTCGGCATTGGAGCAGGGGCTTTTAGAATTGCAGTTAGAGCAGTTTGGTCTCTCTCATCAGATGGACTTTATCTCGGGAAGCCGTTCGTATGATGGTGCCTCCAAGGCGGATGCTGCAGCGATGTTACAATTAGAGCATCCCGTTGTTTTGGTGGGCGATACGGAGCACGATGCAGAAGTGGCCCAAGCCCAAGGATGGCACTGTGTGCTCTGTTCTGCTGGGCATCAAACTGAAGAGCGGCTCAAGAAGTGGCAATTCCCAGTGATTCAGTCTTTAGCAGAACTCCTGCCACTATTGAAAACGCAATACGATTTGAAGTGAGTGAATGATGGTTTTTCAATAACCTCCTTTCTGAATTGTTTTCAAAAGGGATGATTTGTGTTAAACTGTCCCACCGTTTTATCTGTCTTTTATTAAATGAATAAGGAAACGAAGGATATGGAAGAAAAGATTGTCGCAACTGTTAATGGTGAACCGATTCTCCAGCAGGCTGTGGATTTTGAATTGCAGCGTTTGATTCACCTCTATCATCAGCAGGGGGTTCCAGAAATGCAGCTGCGTCAGCAGTTGGACATGCTTCGTGCGCGTGCTTTGGAACAGGCCATTGGCACAAAGTTGTTGATTGATGAAGCGAAGCGTTTGGATGTGCCGGTCTCTGGTGAAGAATTGGACGCACAGTTTGAACAGTATGTGATGCAGTTTGGCGGCGACCGTGAGAAGTTCACGAAGGCTGTTGAAGCCCAGGGGATGACCTTGGATAGCTTTAAGCAAGAATTGAAGCAGGGTGTAATCATCAATAAGTTGATCGACCAGGTGTGCTCCGCAGTGCCGGCGCCGACGGAAGAAGAAGTTAAGGCACATTACGAAGCGCATCAAGCTGAATACGCCACCGAAGATCGCGTGTTGGCACAGCACATTTTGGTCAAGCCCAATAGCGACTCTGCAGAAGACAAGGCTGCCGCAAAGGCAAAGCTCGAAGCGATTCGCGCACGTATTGTTTCTGGCGAAACCACCTTTGAAATGGAAGCAAAGGAACACTCCGATTGCCCGAGCGGCAAGTCGAATGGTGGCTCCTTGGGTTGGTTCGGCAAGGGTATGATGGTGAAGCCCTTTGAAGATGTGGCATTCTCCATTGCAGAAAATGAAATTTCTGAAATCCTTGAAACTCAGTTTGGTTACCACATCATCGTGAAGACGGGTGATGAAAAGGGCCACACGCCAGAGCTCGAAGAAATTCGTGAAAAGGTGGCAGAATTCCTTTTCCATGCTAAGCGTGGTCAAGCCGTTTCGGACTACGTCGCAGGCTTGCGTTCGAAGGCCGATGTTAAGATGGCGTAAGGCTTAATGGTCAGAAAAGCACTGTTCCTTTGTGGGCAGTGCTTTTTCTTTTTATAGAAATGCTTTTGTAAATGGGCGTTGTGTTTCGTAGGAATTAATCAGGTGTACCATGGCAGAAGGTCTTTTTACAGATAAGATTGCGTTAGAATTAAATCTTTCACCTCGTCAAGTGGCAGCGGTGATTAAACTCTTCGAAGAAGGGTGTACGGTGCCGTTTATTGCACGTTATCGAAAAGAGGCGCACGGCAATTTGGATGAAGTGCAGATTGCCTCTATTCAGGAGCGTCTGGGGTATCATCGGGAGTTGGAGGCGAGAAGAGAGGCCATTTTGTCCTCCATTATCCAACAAGGTAAGTTGAGCGATGAGCTGAAAGAGAAAATCTTAGCCTGTGAAAAACGCACCGAATTGGAAGACCTTTATCTGCCGTATCGCCCCAAACGCCGCACACGTGCGATGATGGCGCGTGAAAGAGGGTTGCAACCGCTTGCCGATCGCATTTTAGAACTCTCTGCTTCGGGTGACCCTATGGCAGAGGCAGAAGCTTATGTCTCGCCAGAGAAAGAGGTCTTTGATGCGCTGACCGCATTAAAAGGCGCGCGTGACATTATTGCAGAGCAGATTTCAGAACACGCGGAGGTGCGTCGCTTTGCGCGTGATTATTTGGCGGAACATGGTCTCGTGCGCTCTGAAGTGGTGGACCCAGCGCCTACAACGCCGACG
>JAGCML010000254.1 GCA_017646485.1 Kiritimatiellia bacterium | reverse complement strand
TCCACGAGCTGATTGGTGGCGGGAACCATTACCGCGCCCATCTTGCTCACCGCTTGCCTCGCAGCTGGGCTCTCCTTCGTCAACACCGAGTTCTTCAAGCCTACCGCTGCGGCTCGCGCCATGACAATCAAAAACTCGGACTTCCGTTCTACAGGCCGCGAACCCTTGCAGGGTCGCGCCTATTTCGACCCCGAAGGTCGTTTCCGTTTGGTGATTGGCGAATTCGAAGTCACCAAACCCGAAGTGCTCAAAAATGTTCGCGTCACCCTCTTCCGTGAGGAGGGGTCTGTGGATGTGGTCTATGAAGCACCTGAGGCGCGTTGGTTAGACGGCGAATGGTGGTTGCAAGGTGGCGTAAAGGCAACCTACTACAATGAATTGGACATGGTGATTACACCGCCTGAAAATCGTCCTGCGCTCACCAGCATTAAACATCTTTACGAAATGGATACCACGCCACAGCAAATCGTTGTGCAAAACTCTGATGCGGAATTCTCCTCTGCCGCAGATCGTCGCGTGAATCGTAAAGAACGCGATCGTACCGGCTTGACGAAGCGTCAAAAGCATGAGGACTCCTACGCGACCTACAACCACTATGCCGCGCCCTTCTCCATCATCTTGGTGACGCTCTTCGCAATTCCCGCCGGCATTGCCTCGGGGCGTCAGTCCGTCTTCCGCGGCATTCTCCTCTCGTTGGGCCTCTTCCTTTCCTACTACGCCATCACCGCACTGGCGATGTTGCTCACCAACCAAGGATGGATTAAGCCCGCACTTGCCGTGATGTTGCCCTCCATCATCTTTGGCACCTCTGCACTCTTCCTCTTTAGAAAGTTACACTAAGGTCAACTTATGACAGATACACGAGCAACCATGCGTGGCATCCCCGGAGATGCCGCTCGGAAACGAGGCCTCCGCCGCATTTTTGTCCCCCTTCTTGTCTTTGGCATTCTCTTTGGCTTTGCCTTTGGTGTGCTCTTGGGCAATATGGATGTCTTGCCTTGGTGGGTGGGCTTAATCCTCCTCGTCGCAGCCTTTATCGCCTTCTTCATCTTTAAGAAGAACCACACCTCCTTGGTTTATGGTTACTTCAAAGGTGCACGTGGCGAAGAAATGGTAGCGGGCGAATTGGCACGTCTGCCGGCATCATGGACCATCTTTAATGGGTTAATTTTGCCCAATGGCACCGACGCAGACCACGTCGCCGTTGGTCCGCAGGGCATCTTCATTATTGAAACGAAACATTGGCGTGGCAATGTCTCCATTGAAGAGGGTAATCTCCTTGCCAATGGTCGCCCCTTGATGAAGTCACCCTTGATTCAAGTGCGTACGCTCACCTCTGAATTAGCCTCCTTCCTCGAGATGTCCACGAGCGATGTGCGTGGGGTGCTTTGCTTCGCAGGGGCACAGTTCCACGCAGCTTCGCAACAAATCGATGAGGTGACCATCTGTTCGTACCTCAATCTCTCCCACGTTTTAACCGATGCACCCACAGTGCTTGATGCTGCCGAAGTAGCCACCTATGTCGCTCGGTTGAGTTCACTCACCATTACACAGGGGCTGTAATCAATCCTAGCCAGCCTCTCCCTACAATTAAATAAAAAGACAACCCTATGAAACGTCTCTTTTCTTTCCTTCCCCTCCTCTTGGCTTTGCCCCTCTTTGCGGCTCCTTTAACCCCCGAAAAGGACTATGCAGAAATCTCCAAGCGGATGATTCGTCAGTTGAATGTCAACCACCTCTCGGGTGAAATCTTTGATGATCGTCTCTCAGCTGCTGCATGGACCAACCTTGTCAATGCCTTGGACTATGATCACTCGCTCCTCACGCAGGAGGATTTGAAATCCATCGAACCCTTAAAGACGCAGATTGACAATTATCTGACGAAGGGGGAGCTCCAATTTGGCTATGACCTTGTTGAGTTGGTGCGCGAACGCATTATTGAGCGTTGCGCCTATGCTGAGGAGTTGTTGAAGCAGGAGAATCCCTTTGACTTCTCCGTCTCCGAATCCTTCCAGTGGAAGCGTCGCGATGCCGAACGTCCTGCAAATCGTGAGGAACAACGCAAGTTGTGGTATGCGATGCTCAAAAATGAGTATCTTGCCTTGACCTTAGCAAAGGAATTGGATGCCGAAGAAGCCGC